>JAZFPW010000201.1:0-6554 GCA_036444815.1 Gammaproteobacteria bacterium | reverse complement strand
GATGACTGGCGTTGGCATATGTATGACACCGTGAAGGGATCGGACTGGTTGGGGGACCAGGCCGCCATCGAATACATGTGCAAGGAGGCGGCCGCATCGGTCATAGAACTGGAACATTATGGCGTACCGTTCTCGCGCACAGAAGACGGGCGGATCTATCAGCGCCCGTTCGGAGGGATGACGACCCATTTCGGCGAGGGGACGGCGCAACGAACCTGCGCGGCGGCGGATCGTACGGGTCACGCAATGCTGCACTCACTCTATCAGCAGTCTCTAAAGCACGACGCGGAGTTCTACATAGAGTTTTTTGCTATCGATCTCATCATGGAGGATGGTGAGTGCCGGGGCGTCGTCGCGCTGGATCTGGCCGAAGGCCGCGTGCACCGCTTTCATTCTCACTCGGTGATTCTTGCGACCGGTGGTTACGGCCGCGCCTATTTCTCCTGCACGGCGGCTCACATCTGTACCGGTGACGGCAATGCGATGGTGCTGCGCGCCGGCTTACCGTTACAGGATCTGGAGTTCGTGCAGTTCCATCCAACCGGACTCTACGGGCCAGGCATGCTCATTACCGAAGGCTCGCGGGGCGAAGGCGGTTATCTAACGAATTCTGCAGGGGAACGCTTCATGGAGCGTTACGCGCCCAATGCGAAGGACCTGGCGTCCCGCGATGTCGTCAGTCGCTCGATCACGATCGAGATTCGCGAAGGCCGGGGTGTGGGTGCTGAGAAGGATCATGTCCACCTGCATCTGGAACACTTGGGCAGGGATGTCATCGACGAGCGTTTACCCGGAATCGCTGAAACGACCCGAATTTTTGCCGGGGTCGACGTATCTAAGGAGCCGATACCGGTCTTGCCGACCGTTCACTACAACATGGGTGGCATCCCGACCAACCATCATGGCGAGGTTCTTACGAAGTCTGCCGAGGATGAGGAACGGGTTGTTCCCGGCCTGATGGCCGTGGGAGAAGCAGCTTGCGTCTCGGTGCATGGCGCTAACCGGCTTGGCTCTAACTCCCTGATTGACCTGGTCGTGTTCGGCCGAGCGGCCGCATTCCGCTGTGGCGAGCTCATCAAGCCGGGCGCTAAACTCCCGCCGTTGGCGAAGGGCGCGGGCGACGAAGCGGTTGCGCGCCTCGATCAGCTCAGGTATGCGAGCGGCTCCGCCGGGACAGCGCAGATACGGTTGGCGATGCAGCGGACGATGCAGAACAACGCGGCAGTGTTTCGCACCGCTGAGTCCCTACAAGAGGGCATCGACGCGCTGGAACCGATCTTCGCTTCGTTCTCCGACGTAGCCGTCGCCGACCGCTCGCTGATCTGGAACACGGACCTGGTCGAGACCCTGGAGCTTTCGAACCTGCTGTTGCAGGCGGTGGGGACCATCAAGTCGGCTGCCTATCGTACCGAGAGCCGGGGCGCGCAGGCGCGCGAGGACTATCCCGAGCGCGACGATGTCAACTGGCTTAAACATACACTGGTGTGGGTCGGCGGCGATGGTGATGTGCGTTTCGGCGATCGAGCCGTGCAGCTCGAAACACTAACCGATGAAGTCGACGCCATACCTCCGAAGGCGAGGACATATTAATGTGCGATCCGCTCATCAATCTCATTTAATCTTACGGTAATGAGCACAGGGAAGAGGGTTAAGAATGGCTAAATTTAATCTGCCGGCTAACTCAAGAATTAAGCCTGGGCGGGACTATCCGGCGGCGGAAGGCGCTGGCAACAACCGTGAGTTCCTGGTCTATCGATACGATCCGACGTCCGGCGAGAACCCGAAGCTGGATTCCTACCAGGTGGACATGGATAACTGCGGTCCGATGGTCCTGGATGCGCTGATAACGATCAAGAGTGAGATCGACCCGACGCTCACGTTCCGTCGCTCGTGCCGAGAGGGAATCTGCGGTTCTTGTTCGATGAATATCGACGGAACCAATACACTCGCCTGTCTCAAGTCGATCGACGCAGTGAAGGGTCCCGTCAAAATCTATCCTCTGCCGCATATGCCTGTCATCAAGGATCTCGTCCCCGATATGACAAACTTCTACGCCCAGTACGCGTCCGAGAAGCCGTGGCTCGAGGCTCGAACACCGCCGCCGCCGGATCGAGAACGACTGCAGTCCAAGGAGGATCAGGAGCGAATCGACGAGCCGTCGGCCTGTATTCTGTGCGCGTGCTGCTCGACGGCGTGTCCGAGCTATTGGTGGAACTCCGACCGGTTTTTGGGGCCGGCGGCATTACTGCAGGCGTACCGTTGGATAGTCGATAGCCGGGACGAAGCGACCGGCGAGCGGCTGGAAGCGCTGGAGGATCCGTTCCGGCTATATCGTTGTCATACCATCTTGAATTGCGCGGACGCTTGCCCCAAGGATCTCAATCCTGGCCGAGCGATCGCCAAGATCAAGAAACTTATGGCCGAACGGCGCCACTAGTGCCCGACGAACTCGCCAAACTACGCTGGCGTTGCCGCCGGGGAATGCGGGAGTTGGACGAGCTACTGGCGGCCTTTCTGCAGAGATCCTACGAGTCGTTAGCGGCAGACGATAAGGCCCGGTTCGGGGCACTTCTGGAGCTTCCGGACCCGGAGTTGCATGGCTATCTTCTCGGGACGTATGACGTCGCCGACCAGAGTCTTGAACCCCTGCTCAGCCGGATCAGAGCGGATTATCATTCTTAGGCCGCGGGCGTCTCGAGTACTCGTGTGGTGGTGGTGGGCGCTACACGGCCTCGCCGCCGCCGGCATCATCGGTCTACCGATATCGTGGCCGATCCGCTGTCTGCTTCTGGCCGCGCTGGGCGGACACTGGCTGAGGCAGGCGCCTAAATCCTCGCCCATCCTGGTCAGATATCCAAATGGAACGTGGGCCGTCCCTGAGCTCGGCCGCAGCGCGCTGCGGCTGGGGGCTCGGTCGAGCTACGCGACCTGGTGGCTCCGTTTGCGCCTGCACGACGGACAGGGGACATTGAAGTTTCTGCTGCTCCGCGACCAGTTCCAGGCGCAGGACTGGCGGGCTCTGCGGGCGGTTTTCGGGCGGCTGCCGAGGGTTTCGACGGACGGTTGATCGTGGCTTACCGATGCCCTCGAGGCCACGCGCGGCCTTCGCCAGCCTGTTAGACTACGTTTCAAGTTGAACTCGGTCACAAAACGCCTCTTAAGGGGGTCTAATACCCCGAATTGGCAGAACTTTTGGTGCGATATGGGGTCTACCGAGAAGCATATAACTGCGTCCACGAAAGCGCGCGTGCCGAGCGAGCGCGCCGCTGATTTGGCGCTGATCAAGCGGGTGCAGCAGGGCGACAGGTCGGCGTTCGACCTATTGGTGATCAAGTATCAGCACAAGATTATCAAGCTGATTATGAGGTACGTGAGAGATCCGTCCGAAGCGCTCGACGTTGCTCAGGAGGCGTTTCTGAAGGCCTATCGGGCAGCGCCGTCGTTTCGCGGAGACGCCGCGTTTTATACATGGCTTTATCGGATAGCGATTAACACAGCGAAGAACCACCTGGTAGCAGCGGGACGAAGGCCTGCGTACTATGATCTGGATCTTCAGGATCCGGAGCAGCATGAAGTCTTTGCGAAGCTTAGAGACTTAGATACACCAGAAGGGCTCACGCTGTCGGAGGAACTTCGGCAGACCATCAATAAGGCGATTCACGACTTGCCTGAAGACTTGCGAACAGCCATCCTTCTCCGCGAGATAGAGGGATTGAGCTATGAGGAAATCGCGCAGACGATGGAGTGTCCTGTGGGAACAGTCCGTTCGCGAATCTTTAGAGCACGTGAAGCGATCGACAAACGAATCAGTCCATTACTTTAGTTAGAGAGTGACGATGGCAGAACAGATCCAAGACCAGATTTCGGCTTTCACCGACGATGAACTCACACCGGAGGAGTGCGAGTTCCTCGTACGGCGCCTGGCGCGACACCCAGAATCCCGTGACAAGGTCCAGCGTTATGCCGTAATTGGTGCGGCGTTACGCGGTGAACTACTCGGCCCCGACCCCGATGTTCTGCGTAATCGAGTGCGACAAATCTTGGAGGGAGTGAGCCTGGCTGCGAGAACGGCGACGGACTCTCCCGGTTGGGCGACGCGCATGATTCGACCGGTGTTGGGAACGGGTATTGCCGCGGGCGTAGCGGCTCTGGGTCTATTGGCCCTAAATAATGCCACTCAGATTAGCCCGGGGGGCGGCGCACCGGTCATCGTCGCGCAGCAGGCCGCTGTCGGAGAGCCGAATAGTCCGGCGCTGAGTTACGTGGTTCCTCAAGATGACAGCATCGCTCTCGGCGCTGCCGAGGAGCGGATCGTTCAGCCACAGATTCTCCTGACGAACTATCTCGTTCGACACGGTGAGTACACGATTGGTCTCGGGCGTCGATACATCCACTCTAATGTCGTCAGCGGCCAGGATACCTGGCGTGTCGCCGATCAGCCGCCTGCTGAGGAGTAAGCGATGTTGCGTCGCACAGTGATCGCCGTGGTCGTCTCGCTGTCGATCAGCATGACAACGTTGACCGCAGCGGCCCAGGATGCTCAGAGCTGGTTGACACGCATGAGTCATGCCGTTGAGGCGTTAAGCTACCAGGGGAACTTCGTGCATATGCAGGGAGGCGACGTCGAGACACTGCATATTACTCATCTCAACGATGACGGCCGTGTCGGCGAGCGTATTCTCGCATTGGACGGTGTCGCGCGAGAGATTATTCGTAACGGGGATGAAGTGCAGTGCATATTCCCGGACCGTCAGGCCGTGCTTCTGGAGGAACGCAGGGACGTGAGTCCTTTGGTGTCTGCGCTGCCGACTTACTCCGATGAGTTGCGCCGCCATTATGAGTTCACGCTCCATGAGACCGCTCGGATCGTCGAGCGTCAAACGCAGATCGTAAGTATCAAGCCCAAGGACGGCTTTCGCTACGGCTACATGCTTTGGTTGGACCAAGAGACGGCGATGCCTCTGAAATCGCAGCTCATGGACGAGCACGGCAACGTCCTGGAGCAGATCCTATTTACTCAGCTTGAGATCTCCGACTCCATTCCGCGCTCCGCGCTGGAGCCCACGATAAATACCGAGGGCTTTACGATGTTCCGTCCGCCCGCTGCGGTAGCTCAGTCGGAAGAGGATCTGCGTCTGCGAGCCTCGCGCCTTCCCGGTGGCTTCGCGCTTTCGGCAGCGACTCATGGACCGATCGCTGGTTCTCCGTATCCTGTTGGGCACCTGGTGTATTCAGATGGTCTTGCCACGGTCTCTGTCTTTATCGAGGATCCCAAAAGCACGCCTGAGGTTGCAACGGGTCATTCCCGGGTCGGTAGTTCGAACGCCTTCTCGCTGAGCCTCGATGGTCGTCAGGTCACTGCGGTAGGTGAAGTGCCGAGGCGGACCGTGGAATCGATCGCAATTTCTCTAAGGGCACAGTAATCGACGGATAGGCCAGCCGATACTCCGCGAGTCCGATAGTCATCATGGGTCCTGAGGAATGCATGACCACGCGGGCTCGAGTCCGTGCCGTTCACCCCGGGGGTTTCGTGGACGTCGATTTCGTCCCAGCCGCCCGCTGTCGAGGTTGTGAGGGTTCCTGCACCTGGTTCCGCGCCCCCAACGTCGGTGAACTCCGGCTCCGGGTTACTGTTCCACTGACGGTCGGTGAGACGGTGCTCGTCTCGCTGCCAGCGCGTTGCATATTACTCGGCGCCGTTCTTGTGCACGGGTTGCCATGGGCCATGCTGTTGCTGGGTGGTCTCGCAGGCGCGCTGGCGGGTCACAGCGATCTGAGTTGCCTTATCGGTGCCGTGATCGGCTTTGGCGGGACTCTAGCCGTTACCCCCAGATGGCATCGCCGGCTCGAGATGACGACTTCAAACGAGCTCCGGGTCGTCCCGGAGCCGTGACAAGACTAGAACTCTACAGCCGGCCGGGATGCCACCTCTGCGAGGAGTTGGCCGAACGACTGGTGCGGCTACTGCGGGGCCGGGCAGACATTCGGATCGTCAATATTGACGACGATCTAGTTTTGAAGAAGCGCTATGGACTCCGAATCCCGATACTCGTGGCGGAAGGCCTGGAGTTGTCGGCGTACCCACTCGATGTCGAAGCCGTCGAAGCCTACTTGGCCGCGGTCGATTCGTAGCCCATCTCGACCATGCGGAGTTGCAAGTTGAAATACGTCAGGAGGTCTTCTTGTCCGTATTGCAGGGCGACAGGAAATGACCAATACTCCGCACCGGCTCAGATGGTAGAGAGAGGCTAGATCCCATTGGACTTCGCATTGTTACTCGTTGCCGCTACGTTCCTCACAGGAGCGATCTGGGCTCTTGATGCGCTGTTTCTAAAGAAGCTGCGCCTCAGGCGAGGCGTTCAGGTCGGAGCCGAACTCTCGTCCGTGGGACGTGAGCCCATCGTGGTGGAATATGCCCGTTCTTTCTTTCCGATTCTTCTACTGGTACTAGTGCTCAGATCCTTCCTGTTCGAGCCGTTCAGGATCCCCTCCGGGTCGATGATGCCCACATTATTGGAGGGAGATTTCATTTTTGTGAACAAGTTCGCGTATGG
>JAZFPW010000200.1:0-4189 GCA_036444815.1 Gammaproteobacteria bacterium | reverse complement strand
TCACGGGTCGCCTATGATATCCCAGGCCTGGCGCCAACGCGCCCGCTCTTAAGGATTGTTAAGCTAGCTCAGCAGGTCACGGTCGATGGCAACGCTCTTGATCAGCGCATAGACCTCTTGGCCGCTGGCGAGTTGCAGGTCTTCGACGGCCTCGCGCGTGATTCGGGAGCGGAGATGCTGGCCGCCGACATCGAGCAGGACTTCGGCGAATATTTCTTCCACGAGGTCGATCGAGAGTATCCGTGCCCGCAAGATGTTGCGAATGCTCAAGCCTTGCGGTTGCTTCGTCGCTAAGGCGACATCGCGCGCCTGGATGCGCAAGCGCAGACTGCTACCGGGCTCGACAGCAGTACCTGGTATGCGCAGATCCTGTCCGGCCGCGTCCAGCGTCGTCATGCCGTTCAGATGCGCCGTGGCCCGGACTTCGAGTACGGCACCGGTTTCGAAATGTCCCGAAAGCGGCGCCAGGTCGATCCGCTCCAGCACCTCGATCGCGTCGCCGTACGCGGCGACTCGGCCGTGCGCGAGCAAGACGATTCGTGCCGCCAGTCGGGTGACTTCGTCCACGTTGTGGGTGACATACAGCACCGGTATCCCGAAATCACGTGGCAGGCGTGCGATGTAGGGAATGATCTCCGCTTTTCGCTTCGCATCCAGCGCTGAAAGTGGCTCATCCATCAGCATCAGTGCGGGGTTCCGCAACAACGCTCTGCCGATCGCAACTCGCTGCTGCTCTCCGGCAGACAGAGACGCGGGATTGCGCGGCAGCAGCGCCGTAAGGTCCAACGCCGTGGCGACATCACCGAGTGTCAACGCGTCGGCGTGTGTTGCCCGCCGCTCCGAGAAACGCAGGTTCTTCTCGACGGTTAGATGGGGAAAGAGCCGGCTGTCCTGGAACACGTAGCCCAGGCTGCGCAGATGCGCCGGCACGAATTGCCTCGGCCCCCGGTCCTGCCAGGTCGAGTCATCCAGGGCGATCCGGCCGGCAGCGCGGTTCTCCAGGCCGGCGATGACTCGAAGCAACGTCGTCTTCCCTGCTCCGCTCGGGCCGAACAGCGCGGTTACATCCTCGAGTTGAAACTCCTCGGCCACGCTCAACGCGAAGTCATCAAGACGAAGATCGACATGCAGGGACAGCGTGGCCATGACCTAGATCCGGTTGATCGGAATACGCCGATTGATGACGTAGACACCAAGCAACACGACGAAAGAGAACGTCAATAAGCCGGCGGATAGATAGTGCGCTTCGGCATAACTCAACGTCTCAACCTGTTCGTAGATTGCTATCGAGATAACCTTGGTCACGCCGGGAATATTACCGCCGACCATGAGGACGACACCGAACTCGCCCAGCGTGTGCGCGAACCCCAGCACGATCGCCGACAGGTAACCGCGCAACGCCAACGGTGAGGCGACGCGCAGGAACGTGTCCAGAGGAGACGCGCCTAATGTGGCCGCAGCTTCTAGCGGCGCCCGTCCGACGCCTTCGAACGCGGTCTGCAACGGCTGGACTGCGAACGGGAAGGAATAGATCACGGACGCGATCACAAGTCCTGAGAAAGAGAACGTCAGTGTCGTGCCGGTGATCTCCACCCAGAAGCTGCCGATCGGTCCGGCGGGGCCCAGCAGTATCAGCAGGTAGAAACCCAGCACGGTCGGAGGCAGCACCAACGGTAGCGCGACCAGCGCTTCGACGACGGCTCGCGAACGGGAGCGCGTGAACGCGAGCCACCAGGCTAGTGGCGTACCCAACAGCAGCAGCACGACCACGGTCACGCTGGCCAATTTCAGGCTGATCCAGACCGGGCCGAGTTCCATTGCCGTCGACCTAATCCGTGACCCGGTAGCCGAACCCGCGGATGATAGCCTTGGCCTCGGGTGTCGCCAGGAAAGCCAACAGCGCGGTCGCGGCCGCGTTGCCGGCGCCGCGCTCGAGCAGGATGGCGTCCTGGCGGATCGGCTCATACAACGCTTGCGGCACCAACAGATAACCGCCGGCACCGGTCTCCGCAGAGACCTGCGAGCGAGCGATCAACCCGAGCTCCGCATTGCCGGTCGACACCATGGCATAGGCCTGCGCGATGTTCTGGCCATACACGAGCCGTGACGACCACGGGTCCCAGAGGCCCATCGCGACCAACGTCTGGCGAGCGGCTTCGCCATAGGGCGCAAGGTCGGGGTTCGCGATGGCGAGGAAGCGTACGCGGCTGTCCCGCAGCATGGTGAGGTCCTGACCGCCGATCAATTCGCGGTCGGCACTCCACAGAACGAGCTGGCCGATGGCGACCGTGGTCTGGCTGCGCGCGACGCCGTGCCCCGAGGTCGCGAGCAAGGCCGGTCGCCGCGTATCTGCCGCAATGAATACATCATAGGGTGCGCCGTTGACGATCTGTGCGTACAGCCCGCCTGTCGATCCGCTGATCAGCGTGACGTCGTGATTGAATCGAGTCTCGAACTCCTGGACGAGTGCCTCCATCGGGGCGTGGAAGTTGGCCGCGACGGCGACGGCGACCGAGTCCGCGTCACTCGACGCGGTGTTCGCCAGCCCGGCAAGGATCAGCAATGATGTCGGTGACCAGTGCATGCAGTAAAACGTTGCGGATGGGCGGTCGATGTAGCCAGCCGCCGCCGGCGTTGTCAATCGGAACCGGGCCGAGCCGTCGGATGGCACATGGTATGCTCGCAAGCCCGGCATCGAGGCTGTCCGGGGCCGCGGGCGCTGGGAAGATGTCTCAGACTCCCGTCGATAGTTCTGCAGAGGCCGGCCGAGATCGGACGTGGACTGACATCGTGAAGAGACGGATCATAGTAGCAGTGACGGGCGCCGCGGGCTCAGTCTACGGTGTGCGCATTCTGGAAGAGCTGCACAAGGCCCCGGACGTCGAGACGCATCTTATCGTCTCCAGGGCTGCGCTGTTAAACATTGCCATCGAACTCGACACGCGCCGCGGTGAGCTCGAGGCGCTGGCGGATGTCGTCCACTCCGACCGCGATATCGGCGCCACGATCGCGAGTGGTTCCTATCAGACGGACGGGATGATCGTTGCACCCTGTTCCATGAAGACCCTGGCGGCGATCGGGACGGGGCTGACCGACAATCTCGTCGCGCGTGCCGCGGACGTCGTGTTGAAAGAGCGTCGACGCCTGGTACTGATGGTCAGGGAAGCGCCGTTCAATCTGGTGCATCTGAGAAACATGACCACGGTGACGGAGATGGGCGGCATTATCTTTCCGCCGATGCCTTCCTTCTACGCGAAACTCGAGAGTCTGGAGGCCATGGTAGACCAGACCGTCGGCAGGGTATTGGACCTGTTTGCTGTGGACTCGGGTCTGGTGCGTCGTTGGCAAGGCGTCAAGGACCCCGCCGCAGAGTCCTGACCTGCTCGGCAATTGCAGCGCTGGTTTTATACGCTTACGGCCGGCAGGCAGTCGGCAGATAGCCACTCGGCACCGTCGGTGCTATATAGGCGGCTGCATTGGCCCCGCCCGCGGTTCCCATGGGACTCAAGCCGACGGGGGCGGGCGCGCTACCACAACGCCAGACGACGCCGAGATTATTCGTCTCGTAGGGTGTTATTGTGAAGGTCAACCCGGCGATCTGCGCGCTCGCCTGGAAACCGAAGGTCGCCACGATAACGCCATCTACGACGTCCACTTGCGTGACATATTTCCCGGCCGTAGCGGCAACGCCGCCCGTAAGACCCGCTTCGACGCGATCCGCCGGCGCCTCGCCCTTAGCCAGGAACGCGGTAGCGACACGCGCCTTGGCCGCCCCGGCCAACGTCATTCCTTCGGTGACCTGAGCGCGAATGACATAGCTTTGGTAGGCGGGAATGGCGATCGACGCGACGATGCCGATGATCGCGATCACGATCATCAACTCGATCAGCGTAAAGCCACGTTGTCGCCCCGAATACCTCACGAACGCCTCCTATAGCCGCCTGCAATACAACGCCACGGCTCGAAAGTGCCCCTAGTGCGACTACTGCAAACCGTGTGCCAGGTTCGGATAGACATAGTGAAAATTCAATGAAACCAGAGTCTTAGCCTCTGCCTCTTAGCCTGTGGCCGCCGCGTTGAACATATGGCTCGCCCAGGCCGAGCCCGAGAAGCGAATTAGCGACACAAACTGACCATTCTTGTCACCTCGTGGTTCGAGTTCACGGATTAGACAAAATACACGACGAGG
>JAZFPW010000199.1:0-11960 GCA_036444815.1 Gammaproteobacteria bacterium | reverse complement strand
ATCTGCGGCACGGCCAACTCTCCGAGACGGATCTCTCCCGCTGCTCCCACCGGCCACTCACGCTGAATCCGGAGCTCCGCGAATTCAGCGCTGACAAATCCCTCGATTCCCACAAGCGGTAGAATTTCCTGCAAGTCGTCAAGGCTGGTACTCGCCCGTAAATTTCGTAGCGTCGTCTGCGTGAACGTAGCCTCGATTTCAGCATTCAGGAAGCCGTTCGCGAAGCGTGTTTGCAACTGGCCACCGACTCGAGCGAACAACACTGACCATGGCTGTAAACGCCACTGGATTTCATGCAGCCCCAATTCGCCTACCGAGCCCAGTGCGGCCCGACCGGACCACAGCGTCCCCTCGATTCCTGCGAGCCTCAGCGTATCAGGGGCAAACCATCGATACGCCACGCTTGCCGGAAATAGCGTCAACACGAAAGCCAGGTAAGCTCCCGCGCCCAAGGCAATCCAGGAGTACTTGCTCGGCATACTAGTGTCCTGCGCCACAACATCGAACATTAGCAGGTTGTTGAAAGAGACTCAGGCGATTGCAAGACAAGGCAAGAATCGAAGAAAAAGCGCAGTGTACACGCCAGTACATGAGCATTTTGAGTCGATTCTTAACGCAGTATTGCGCCGGCTGAGTCTTTTTCAACAGCCTGCTAGGAACGGCGGAGGACTAAGGTAGCGCCGACGAGACCCGCTTCGCGTGTTCCGTCAAAGTTTGCGGACTCGACCGCGACACCGTAGCTACGCTGCAACGCCACCAACCAACTGACGAGTGAATCGAAGGAGGCGGCTTGGAACGTCACGCGGATCCCGTCCGTGCCGTCTGGCTGGTTGCGTGACAGCGTGCCCGTCAAGCCGTGCGCCCGGTGTGTCTGATCGACGAGGAGGACCAGCGATTGCGTGGCAGCAGCGGCAACGCCGGACGGTGCGGAACCGCCCAGTACTCGCGCGCGTTGCAGAGTTGCGAGCATCTCGTGCTTCTCCGCTACGCTGTCATCGAGCTCTGCAGCACCGCTGCGCAGCGGTGTCCAGATGAATGTCCAAGCGACGATCAAGACGACCAACACCGCCCCGGCCGAGAGTACGATTCTCTCGCGCTGCTCCAGGCTGTCGAACCATGCCCTCACTGAGCGGCCTCCAACACCTGGAGGCGACCTTCCACGCCGTCAGTGCCTTGGTTCGCCGATTGAATGTTCACTTGGAACTGACCGCTACGGGCCATCTCACGCGCGAAGCCATCCAGCGTCGGCACATCTGCCACGAGGACCCGCAGATTCGTGACGCCGGCGCGGAAACTCAACGCTTCGATTCGGCTGGCGGGGTCGCGAGCCTCGGCGACGGCGACCAATGTCGCGAGGAAGACGGAGCCGGTTGCGGTAGCGGACGACTCGCCGGCAGCTGCTAGGCGTCGTCGGAGCTCGGTACGGCAGGTCGCGATTCGCGGCGACTGGAAGATGTCCTGGCATCCGGTCTCCAACTGCGATGTCAGCGCCTGATCCTGCTGGCTGAGTACAAAATAGCGAGCTCCCTCCGCCAGCGTGGCAACGACGCCTAAACCCAGTAACAGTGTTGCTGCCATGCGCCACGGGCGCAGCAACGCACGGCGGTCCGATACCGGCGCGTAGGCGCCCTGCAGCAGATTGCTCCCCGGCTGATTGATCAGCGTCGCGCCGAACCTGGGAAGTGGGCCTTCGGGTAACACCTGCAGATCTACGCTCGCGAATCGTTCGCGCAAGGCGTCTAACTCGGTCTCGCAGCGCGCGTAGCCGACTTCATCCGCATAGATCACGATGTGTCGGCTACCCGCATCGTCCTCGTCGCGTGACGCTAGGATTTCCAGGACCTCAGTCAGACCGAACCCATCGAGAACAAACGGCGGGCGGTCGGGCGGTCTTGCGTATACTCGGTTACCTTCCACGACGAACGTCAGGTTTCCCGGCGTATCCGGCACGCCCTCCGTATCGGCGTAGATCAGATCCGCGCTGAAGCCGGCCTGCTCACACTGGGCGAGCCATCGCTCCAATTGATTTTGTGCAACGATCGCGACCGACACGGTACCGTTGCTGTCGCGGGCGCCGGGGCAGAACAATAACTTGTCGATATCCTCGGCGACGATGTCCTCGAGGGAGTAGGGCAGCATCTTCAGCAGCCGCGCCTGGCCCTTGATCGGCACGTTCGCTGTCGTCGTCATGACGCTCAAGCCGTCAACCAACAGGATCACGCGACGACCCTCCGTCGCGGGAACTGCCGCTTCGAGTGGTCCGGACTCCGCTTGGGCCAGCCGGTGACCGTCGCCGTCCAGAGCGATCCACGTTGCCGCGGAAGTCTCTTCCTCCAAGCGTACGACGAGGTATTCAGACACGCCTACAGAACTCCCAGGCTCCTGAAGATTGCGCGGACAATCCCACTATTGTCGCGTTGCAGCACAGAGTACATCGTGAACTGGTTAGTGCCAATAGCGACCGTGGCTGTCAGTAGGAAGTACTGGCTTACGCCATCGATTCTACGCAGCACATCGGGCTCCACGTCGCCTCCGAAACTGGCGCTGATGTCGGGAAAATCGGCGCCGCCGCGTTCGTCGATCAGAGCCGCACTTCTGGCCATGTCAATGTCATCGGACAACGATGCAAGCAACACGTCCGACGCGGTGTTGACGTTCAGAGTCGTGCCCGAGGGGAGGGCTGTGACATACGGCAGTAATCCACGGTAAGACTCGATGTCGAATCCGGACATGGCCAACAGCTCACTCGGGCTCGTAATAACGAAGTTCGGTGTCCGGTAGGGCGGATCGAAACCAGCGTACGTTGCGTCCTCGGCGCCGAAAGGAAATCCGGTGTCCCCATCGGCATCGAGCCAATCCAGGGCGACGCCGGCGAGAGCCGGATCGAGTTCCAGGGACACGAGCAGGCGCTCAAACTGGCGCCGGGCGATCTCGTCTTCCTGTCCTTGCGGGGTGACCAGATTATTCAGATTGAAGCGGCCCTGAAGATCCTCTACGCGTCCGGCGATCGCTCCACCATCCACCGGCATCGCCGGCAGCTCTATCGCCCACGACTCGCCGAGGTGGTCGCTCTCGATCGAATCGACCTGGTCCTGGCGCAGAATATCGCCCGCCCAGGCCTCCGCCCCCTGCAGATACATCCAGCCCTGATCGGCTGCCAGGGCCGATGCGGTCCGCCGCAGATCCAGGCTCGCGCTCCACATCAAATTGACCGCGATCACGGTCCCAATCGCCACGACCAGCATCGCGGTCAGGATCGCAACGCCTCGCTGCCGTGCCGCCACCGCGATCATCCGCCCGTCTCCACGGCGCGCCAGACGCGGCCGAAGTCTTCCAGGAGAACGCCGAACTCGACGACCCTCGGCCGGGCGACCAGACGCTCGGCGCCGCTCATCGTCGGCGGCGGCCAGTCCCGAAGCCAGTCGCCGTTGGTGTCCAGCAAGCGGATTTCGATCTCCTCGACGCCGGTCAACAGCTCCGTGCGTATCGGCGGCGTCGCCAACGTCCGATCCATCACGCTCCAGTGAAAACGTACCAGGGTGTCGTCCTCCCAGTCGTACGCGACCCTGAGCACGGAACCGCGGGGCGCTGCGACCGAATTCGCCCAGCCGCCGCGGCTCATCTCGAACGCGAACTGTGCGCTCGGGTCGACGAGAACACTCGGTTGCCAACTTTCTCCGAGTTCCTCCCGCGTGGGGCGTGGGTGTATCTGCGCCAAGTCCTGGGAGATGATGCGCATCGCGAACTGAATCTCGCGCCAGCGCTCGGCGCGCTCCTGCGCGATCGTCTGCTGCCGTATCACCTCCGATAAGCCACTTAAGGCCAAGACGCCGATGACCGCGACAATGGCCATCGCGACAAGTAGCTCGATCAGAGTGAAACCTCTAGCGAGTTTCATCCGCCGTCGCCCATCCCGCCAGCACCCATACCCCCGACTCCCATTCCACCGATGCCCATTCCGACGGAAAGCCAGTTCAACGGCACGAATCCTCTCGGTGGCGGCGGCTCGAGGAAGGCCGACATCGTATGAATCTGGATCTCCGGGTCGTCGTCAAGAAATACCGCGACGTCGACGCGACGCAGGTTCTCGATGGGCGTCGCCGAGACTTCCGCGCGCCAGATCCACTGTCGCTGCGCGAACTCCACGTCGCCCGTCGTGTCACCAACTTCGGGCCACTGAGGCGCGACGCTGAGCTCCGTCAGTATGTTCGACGCAATCCAACTCGCCAGAGTTTTCTGCTCGATGTAAATGGCACTCATTACATAGCGGTTGAGTTGCGTGTTCACCGCCATCATGCCGAGCGCGACGATCGCCAGGGCTATCATCGCTTCCAGCAGCGTAAAGCCCGCGACCTTCGTGTCAGCCCGCCTATTGCCCATCGAATCCGATCTCCGAAACACTCAGGCTGCCGTCGAGTTCGGCGTTCAGCAGTATCTGGCCACCATTCAACTCTCGATAGAATGCGACCTCGAACGGTGTCATCTCGCCACTGGCCAGCAGGACGACCTGGGGCTCGGGCTGTTCCAGCGCTTCTGGTTCGAATTCGAGTTCCAACGTGATGTCGCGGTCCTCGAGCCTGAGTCCGAGACTTAAGGGTTCCTGCAACAGACGCGCGCTCAGGAACCGGTCGTCGATCGGCTCGAACCACAGCAAGCGCTCTAGATCGTAGATATAGAAGCGGTAGCCTGTTTCGCTGAACAGCACGCCGTAGTCGCGATTCTGCATGACTGCCTCCTCTCGGAGTAGCTCAAGCAACGTGCGTAGCCGGAAGACCTCTCTCTCGATCTCACGATCGTTACCGAGAACGCCCAGAGACAAGACTGCAGCACCGGCGAAGACCGTGATGATTACGGCGACCACGAGAAGCTCAATGAGCGAGAACCCGCCGCGGCGGCGGCGGAACGGGGAGCGTCTAGTCCAGATTCCAGTTACCGATATCGGCGTTGAGATCTTCGCCGCCTTCCTGCCCGTCGGCACCGTAGGAGAAGACATCGAACTCGCGCTGCTCCCCCGGGTTGCGGTACAGATACGTGTTACTCCAAGGATCCGAAGGTAGGCTGTTCAGGTAGCGCTTCCAGTTCTGTGCCGCGTCACCGGGGTTGATGACGAGGGCTTCCAGGCCTTCCTCGGTAGACGGGTAGCGGAAGTTATCGAGCCGAAACAGGTTCAGTGCCGTCTCGATGCTGCGAATATCTCCTTTGGCGCGAGTGACCGCAGCCCTGTCGATGTTCCCGATCAGGTTGGGCACGACGATGGCGGCCAGGAGGCCGATGATCACGACCACGACCATGACCTCGATGAGCGTAAATCCTCGCTGGGGGAGTCCCACCGTTGATCTAGCTGATGACATGCGCCTACCTTCGCCTGAGCCGCCGGGGAGAAGGCTCGACGATAGCACAAACCCCTTCGCGTAGCCGTGCGCCGACAGCACCTTTGGCGACCGAATCTCTTGCCCCGCGGGGCGCGCAGCCGATCGGACCCCGTCCCCGCGAACCTCGCATCGGGGGCTGGCGAAGATCAGCTGCGGCGTCGCAGCGTAACGCAGGTCCGCTATACTCTCGCGCTCGCAGACGTCCGGAGAGCCTTTATGGATCTAACAGAGCTCAAACCCTGGCCGGGTATCGACGGGCAAGTCGCGCTCGTGAGCGGCGCGTCCAGGGGAATCGGGCGAGCTATCGCCGAAGCCCTGAGTCTCCAGGGAGCCATCGTGATCGGCACAGCGACGACTCAGCACGGAGCCGATGCGATCTCCGCGTCGCTGCGGGAGCGCGACGCGAAAGGTCGCGGTATGGTGCTGGACATCAGCGACCCGGCTTCCGTCGAGTCGCTATTCACCGACCTGGGAGGGGCCGAAGGCATGCCCGCGATCCTCGTGAACAATGCAGGAATTACCCGTGACAATTTGCTGTTGCGCATGAAGGTCGAGGAGTGGGACCAGGTCCTGTCTACGAATTTGTCGTCTCTCTATCGCCTCTGCAAAGCGTCGCTTCGCGGCATGCTGAAAGCCCGAAGCGGAAGAATTATCAATGTTACATCGGTGGTCGGCCTCACCGGGAACCCCGGACAGACGAACTATGCGGCCGCGAAGGCGGGCATGATCGGCTTCACCAAGTCTCTTGCGCAAGAAGTCGGATCGCGAAATATCACCGTCAATGCGATCGCGCCGGGTTTTATCGACACCGACATGACGCGCAATCTGGATACGTCACAGACTGATGCGCTTTGCCAACAGATTCCAGCGGGCCGGCTTGGCACACCTGAGGATATCGCCGCGGCCGTCGTCTTTCTGGCGTCTGATGCCGGCGCCTATATCACCGGAGAGACGTTGAACATCAACGGCGGCCTGGCGATGATTTAAGGCGCCAAAAGGCGCGCAACTCGTTGTTTTTTTACCTGTTAGTCAGCGATTCGCCGGCGTTGTAGATTGCCCTAGTTGATTCCCATACAATACGCGCCACATCGGGCCGGCTCGAGACGCAGCCTGTAGATTGACGAAGAGGTACCACACGCATGAGTAGTGTCGAAGACCAAGTCAGAGCGATCATCGCAGAGCAGCTCGGCATCAAGACAGATGAATTCAAGAACGACGCTTCGTTCGTCGATGATCTAGGAGCCGACTCCCTAGATACCGTAGAACTTGTGATGGCTCTAGAAGAAGAGTTCGAAACTGAGATTCCCGATGAAGAGGCCGAGAAGATCACCACGGTCCAAAATGCCATTGATTTCGTTACCGCCAGCAAGAAAGAATCCTAGCGGGCGATTTCCCCTCTTTCTCTCTAGTTACTCCAGGGAACACCTGTGTCTAAGCGACGTGTCGTCGTAACGGGCTTGGGACTCGTCTCGCCCGTCGGCAAGAATACTGCGGACAGCTGGCGCAGCGTGCGCGACGGTGTCAGTGGCATTGGCATGATCGACACGTTCGATACCGAAGGTTTCGCCACGCGTATCGGGGGCCAGATCAGGGACTTCGACGTCAGCCCCTACTTCGGGGCGAAACATGCTCGCAATTCCGACCTGTTCATCCACTACGGGGTTGCCAGTTGCAAACAAGCGATCGACGATGCCGGCCTGGAGGTTCCCGAGGGCGAGGCCGATCGATTCGGAATCTTTATGGGCTCCGGTATCGGTGGGCTGGGCACGATAGAGCAGAATTATGAACGTTACATGAAGGGGGGACCGCGGCGTATCTCTCCATTCTTCGTTCCCGGCAGCATCGTCAACATGGTCTCCGGTCATATCTCCATCGACTACGGCATGACGGGACCCAACCTAGCTCTCGTGACCGCCTGTGCGACGTCGACCCACTGCATCGGCCTCGCGGCCAGACTGATCACCTGCGGCGACGCCGATGTCATGCTCGCCGGTGGCTCTGAGTATGCGACGACCCCGTTGGGGCTGGGCGGCTTCTCATCTGCGCGGGCGCTGTCCAGGCGAAATGACGAACCGGAACGCGCGAGCCGTCCGTGGGATAAAGAGCGAGACGGATTCGTGCTAAGCGACGGTGCCGCCTGCCTCGTGCTGGAGGAGTACGACCGAGCGAAGAAACGTGACGCGCCCATCTATGCCGAGGTATTGGGATTTGGGATGAGTGGCGACGCGAACCATATTACTGCGCCCGCGACGGACGGCGCCGGAGCCGGTCAGTGTATGCGCAGTGCGATCAACGACGCCGGACTTAACGCGGAGCAAATCGGTTACGTCAACGCGCATGGCACATCGACGCCTCTCGGCGACCTCGCTGAGACCATCGCGATCAAGCGGACGTTTGGTGATCATGCGAAGCGACTTACCATCAGCTCTACCAAATCGACGACCGGCCACATGGTTGGGGCGGCGGGAGCCGCGGAAGCAATTTTTACCCTGCTGGCTCTGAAGCACCAGGTTGTGCCGCCCACCATCAATCTCGATGACCAAGACCCCGAATGTGATTTGGATTTCACGCCGAATACCGCCAGAGACGTCAAACTCGAGTACGCGCTATCCAACTCCTTCGGCTTCGGTGGCACCAACGGCACCGTCATATTCAAGCGTCTGAGTTAAACGGCCGGCCCCGAGACAACCTCAGAACTAGATGACGCATTCGCGCGGCTGCCGACTCTGGCACTGCGACCGATACTTGTTATTCTGTGGCGATCTTCGGACGGACGGCGTACGACTGATGACGACGACCTGGCTCGTGAATGGCGCAGATGGGGCGGTCGATCCGGGGGATCGCGGCCTGGCCTACGGGGACGGCTTATTCGAGACGATGGCAGTCCTGGACGGGGCGATACGGCTGCTTGACCTGCATCTGGAGCGGCTGATCGAAGGTTGTCGTCGACTGAAGATTGCACCACCCGACGCCGACGATATCCGTAACGATCTAGAAATACTAAGGCCCGATGAAGAACGCGCGGTTGCAAAACTAATCGTCACTCGCGGCCCGGGGACGAGGGGCTATCTTCCCGCCGGCAATTCAGAATCCACGCGAATCGTAGGCATAGGCCCCTGGCCGGACTATCCTGCTGCAAATCACACTGACGGCGTGGCCGTGCGGAATTGCCAGTTACGTCTCGGCGAGAACCCGCTGCTTGCGGGACTAAAACATCTGAACCGGCTGGAGCACGTACTGGCGCGCATGGAATGGGACGTGGGGCCGTGGGATGAGGGGCTGTTGACGGATACGAGCGGGTCGGTGGTGAGTGGCACAATGAGTAATGTGTTTAGCGTCCGAGGCGCTACACTACTGACTCCGAGTCTTAGGCGGTGCGGGGTCAAGGGTGTCATGCGTCGGACTGTAATGGAGTTGGCGCCCGGGCAGGGCCTCGAAGTAGAGGAGGGCGATTTCGCGCCCGGCCTGCTGAACGAGAGTGACGAGATTTTCCTAACCAATGCCGTATTCGGAATCTGGCCGGTGCGCCAACTGGATCAACGGCGATTCGAACCCGGCGCGGTCACAAAAAAGCTGATACGCGCTCTGGAGACGCCCGACAGTGTCTAGCCGGATCCTCATCGCGATTTTCATTGTTGCCGTTGGCTGCCTCAGCGCCGCGGGCGCGCTGAGCTGGCGAGCCTTGAATTCGCCGATGGAGATCCCCTCGGTCGGCGCCCAACTCGAGATACCGGTGGGGGCGCCACTGGCCAGAGTGACCGACGACCTCGCGCGAAGAGCGCTGTTGGACGCGCCGTGGCTCCTGACGCTCTATGCGCGCCTTCTCGGCGACGCAAAACGGATACACGCAGGCGAATACGAGATCGCGCCCGAGACGACCCCCCGGCAGCTGCTACGTCAGCTAGTCGACGGCGAGGTGATTCTCCACAGTTTGACCGTCGTGGAGGGACGGCGCTTCGATGAGTTCTTAACCGCACTGCGCGAACACCCCGCTATTGTCGCGAGCAATGACGATGCGGACGTCATCATGAGAAAACTCGGGCTGGATGGTGTCCACCCCGAAGGACAGTTCTATCCCGACACCTATAATTTCCCACGTGGCACGACCGAGCTGGACGTATTACGCCAAGCACATCAGGCGTTAAACGATGTCCTCACAACGATCTGGGAGCAGCGACAGACTCTCGCGCTCAGAAACTCCTACGAAGCGCTCGTACTCGCTTCTATTATTGAAAAAGAGACGGCGTTGAGCAGCGAACGGCGACGCATATCAGGTGTATTCAGTCGTCGCCTGCAGCGTGGCATGCGACTGCAGACGGATCCGACGGTCATCTATGGCCTCGGCGACAATTTCGACGGCGATCTGCGGCGTGTCGACCTCGACACCGACACGCCCTACAACACGTACACACGCGCGGGACTTCCACCGACGCCGATCGCGCTGCCCGGCGCCGAGGCACTCCGCGCCGCGGTCGCACCCGATGACACGGAGACGCTGTATTTCGTGGCAACCGGTGACCCCGATGGGAGTCATTACTTCTCCACGAGCCTGGCAGAACACAACCGGGCCGTGACGCGCTACCTGGAACGATCCCGTAACGCGGCGCCGCGTTAGCGGTCATGGCACTCGACAGGACACGGTGGCCGGGCCAGTGAGTAGTGCATTCGTTACGCTTGAAGGAATAGAGGGAGTCGGCAAATCCACCAACCTCGGTTACCTGGAACAGCTGCTCGTAGCCGCGGGTCAGAAGGTTGTCGTCACCCGCGAGCCCGGCGGCACACGGCTCGGCGAACAAATCCGCCGATGGGTCCTGGAGGGCGATCACTCGAAACTGTCGGCCGAGGTCGAGGCGCTGTTGATGTTTACTGCTCGCGCCCAGCACCTGGATGAGGTCATTCGACCGGCGCTTGCCGATGGCGCGTGGGTGTTATGCGACCGATTTACCGACGCCACGATCGCCTATCAAGGCGGTGGGCGGGGCGCGGCAGTCGAATTGCTGGAGCAACTGAAACGGGTCGTACAACGTGACCTCGAGCCTGATTTGACGCTGCTGTTCGATGCGCCGGTCGAAGTCGGGCTGCAGCGGATCGCCGACCGGGTTCACGATCATTTCGAACGCGAAGATCGCGCCTTTTTCGACAGAGTACGAACCGCCTACCTGGAGCTGGCCGAGCGTTACCCCGAGCGTATCAAACGGATTGACGCCGCGCAGCCGCTCGAAACGGTAAAGCAGGAATTAAGTGGCCACCTCACCGCGTTGCTGGAGAAGACGGCCGCCGATGAGTAGTCACGCGCCGCCGACCGATGTGTTGAGTACGCAGCTCTGCCCCTGGCTGCAGGAGCCCTATGCGCTCTTGGACAAGACTCTACGGGACGGGCGTCTAGGGCACGGCTGGTTGCTGACAGGGCCTGCCGGGCTCGGCAAGATCAATCTGGCCCTGACGGTGGTCAACCGGTTGCTGAACCCGGACGCGGCAGCTCCGGGACATCTGGCAGCCGCTGCCGCCGGCACGGCGATGACAATGCGGCACGAACCCTCAGATCACCATCCCGACCTGCACTGGCTCTTCCCGGAGCCCGACAAGCGTACGATCAGCGTCGACCAGATTCGTCAGACAGCCGTTGCGCTGACGCTCACGAGCCTGCGCGGTCACGCGAAGGTCGTCATCGTCGAGCCGGCCGACGCGATGACCCCCGCAGCCGCCAATGCGCTCCTGAAAACTCTTGAGGAGCCCACACCCGATACGTACCTCTTTCTCGTCAGCCATCAAACCGGGCGATTGCCGGCAACGATCAGAAGCCGCTGCCAGACGTTAAGCTTGCCGCAGCCGCGGGTCGAGGGCTCACTGGACTGGCTCAGCGAGCAGCCTGGGGACGTATCGCGGACCGACTGGGCGCAACTCCTGGCGCTGGCTGGCGGTTCGCCGTTTCGCGCCCTGACGCTCTATGAGAGTGAATATCAGAGTAAAAACAAGACGTTCGAGGATAAACTTCAATTAATTTCTGACAATGAGCTCGATCCACAAGCCCTCGCAGACGATTGGCTGAAGGAAGGCGTCGAGCTCCCCCTGACTTGGCTTACGATCCGGCTTCAGCGCGAGATCCGGGCTCGGATGGCTCCGGAGGTTTCGAACTCCATCACAGATCTGGGCCGCGATCGCTTGCATAATGCCTGGCAGGCACTAACACTTCGGGGCCTGTTTTACAGGCTTGACGCAGCTGAGACGTTACTCAGCCAGCTAGGTAAAGGGACGAACGCGGATTTGGCACTGCGAGTGCTGTTATTGGATTTTCACCCGCGACGAGGGCGAACATGACTAAACCCGGGCTTCTGACACTCACCATCAAGGATAAGAGTGCCCTGTATTTGGCCTATATGCCGTTCGTCTCGAACGGGGGCCTGTTTGTCCCGACCAATTCCACCTACAAGCTCGGCGACGAGGTCTTCATGCTCCTCAGCATCATGGGCGAGAAGGAAAAGATTCCGGTCGCAGGCCAGGTGATCTGGATTACGCCCAAGGGCGCCCAAGGCAAACGCACGGCTGGGGTCGGCGTGCAGTTCAGTGACCAGGACCAGGGCAATACCC
>JAZFPW010000198.1:0-3048 GCA_036444815.1 Gammaproteobacteria bacterium | reverse complement strand
GAGGAGCCGATCGCCAGGTAATGGCGCCCCCTGATGAAGGAGCAGGTAGACGATGTACTGCACCCAGGTCGTCCCGCATTTCGGATAGGCGGCCACGAAAATATCCGCTGGCCGGGCTCGATACTCCAGCGCCGACGCGAATCCCGCCACCGGAAACCCCATCGGCATGCGGAATTCGCCGTGCATCGTGTAGCTGGGTTTTTCGCCCATCAGCGCGTAAGCATCGTCGTGCTTAACCTAACCCTTAACCTGTTATTAACTGGCTAAGCTCTTGGGTTTTCTTGAGAGAGCCAGTGTGATTTCGGATTATACTCATTACATATACGCGCCGATCCTAACAAGCTCAGAAGGAGCGAATTCCGATGAACCGACACTTTGCGTTTCTGCTGCTCCCATTAGCCGCAGCGGTTCAGCTCGCTTATGCTCACACGCCGATCTGCGACTGCTACGACAACGGCGACAATACCATCACCTGCGAGGGCGGATTCTCCGATGGCGGGACGGCGGTCGGTGTACCGATGCGTATTCTCGACGGCGTCGGAAAAGTGTTGATCGAAGGCGTTATGACCGACCAGAGCGACTTTACGTTCACAAAACCCGACGGTAACTTCCATGTCGAGTTCGAGGGAGGCGCCGGCCACATCATTCAGATCGATGGACGTGACATTGAAGAATAAGACAACCATAACCGGCCGATCGACGAGCGTGAGCCAACCGGTCGCTCTGCTCGGCGCGTTGCTTGGCGCGCTGGTCTTCGCCGCTGCCAGTCCCGCGGCCCATGCCCACTTTCAATTGCTTTACACGCCCGAAGCGGCCCTCAACGAATCCCGCGCGATTCCACTAGCGTTGGTTTTCTCGCATCCGTTCAACAACGGCTACACGATGAGCATGGGCGAGCCGGAGGCTTTCTACGTCATCAGCCAACGCGGCGCCGAGGCTCAACGAAGAAAAACCGATCTGCTGCAATACCTGGAACCGATCACGTGGTCCGGGGTCGATAGCCAGGCCGACGCGTTCATCGCCCGCCCGCCGAGAAGCGTGACCCGGTCTCTCGGTGACTACACTTACGTCCTGCGGCCCGCACCCTACTACGAAGAACCGGAAGACAAATACATTCAACAGATCACGAAGACTGTCGTCAACGTGGGCGGCCTGCCAGGCAGCTGGGACGAGCCGCTTGGATTGCCGGTCGAGATCGTGCCGCTGGACAAGCCCTACGCGAACTGGGTAGGGGGTGTTTTCCGCGCCGTGGTCCTGGCCGACGGTAACCCGGTCCCCCACGCGGAAATCGAAATCGAGTACCTCAATCACGAGCCACAAATCGATCAGCTCCGCTTCGACCCCGAGGGCAAGGTGACGGCCCCACAGGGCTCATTCATCACGTTGAGCATTCGGGCCAACGCCCTGGGCGAAGTGACCATCGGATTGCCCAAAGCCGGCTGGTGGGGAATCTGCGCCCTCGATCTGGACGACGGACTCGAACACAACGGCAAGGAGCTCTCCCTCGACGCCGTGCTGTGGATTCATGCCGCGGAAATGATGAAGTAACCGGGCCATCCCTTGAATACCACGACCTATCTAGTCCGCCCGGCCCAAAGTCGTTTCGAAGGGTTGGTGCTGTCCGCGATCACCGTGACGCTGCTGGCCGCCCTGGCACTCTACGTCAACGAACGCGGGCAGAACGAAGTAGTCCAGGAGATCTACGAGTGGCAGGTCAGCGCATTCAACACGCTGACCGGTGCTGATCAGGCGATTTACAACTCACTCTATACCGTCAAGGACGAGATTCCCTACATCTACGACGATATCAACTACTTCAACCAGCCTGGCGAGAAATTTCACTGGCCGAATCTGCAAGACTTTCAGGACTACCTCCTGCCTCCTTTTCTAATGGACACCAGCTGGGAGCAGAACGGTTCGTTGCAATGGACGTTGTTCGAGCCGCTGCCGGAAGGAGAGATGCAGGGCTCGACCTTCTACCGGGGGACCGATGGGCAGCTCCCCGGGCAAGGCTCCTTCCTGCTGGTGATCGGCCATATTCATGCTGGCTTCACCAACAGTAACGCCATTGTCATCTGGTGGAATGAGGCGAATCACGTCGAGATGCCGGAGAACGGCTTTCGTGATTCTCTGATTCTGCGCGGCTGGAAGGAAGTCGTGCCCTACAGCGGCAGCGAAGAAGTCAGGAAAATTTTTGGAGAGTAGTTGGATGTTTTCCCCCACGCACAGAATCTGCAGAACGGTCGGAATTGTTACGACCGTGCTGTTGATGATCGGTACCAATCAGGCATCTGCCGCCGGGCTTAGCGTCGGCATCACGTTGCATCCGTATTACAGCTTCGTTGCCAATATCGTCGGCGACCGCGCCGAGATCATCCCGTTGATCGATGCGGATGCCAACCCCCACGGCTATTCGCCGCAACCGGGCGATATGATCCGCATCACGTCGATGGACGCGCTCGTTGTCAACGGCATCGGTCACGACTCCTGGGCGTTCGAGATTCTCGATGCGGCCGGCAGACAAGATGGGTTGCCGCTGATCTATGCTAATGACGGGGTTTCGCTTATCCCGATCGCCGGCGACAGCAGCGGGGAAAAAATCGTCAACCCGCACACCTTTATCTCGACGACTGCGGCCATCCAGCAGGTCTATTCGATCGCCCGCAGCCTCGGAGAAATGGATCCCGACAACGCCGGTTACTTCCGCGACAACGCGCGCCGGTACGCGCTAGAGATTCGCAAACTGCGCGCGGAGTTCGATCGGAAAGTAACCGGTACGGAGCTATCGAGCTTCCTCGCTGCCACGATGCACAGCGGCTATGACTACATTCTTCAGGAACTCGGCCTGCAGGTCTCGGCCGTGATCGAGCCGCGCCACGGCGTCGAACCGACCGCGCGCCAGTTGGCCGACACGATCGACCGTATCAACATCGCCCATGTCAACGTGCTGTTCGCCGAGAAGTATTTCGCCAGCAAGCTATCGGACACCATTCGAGACGCTACCGGCGTCAGGATGTACTCGATCTCGCACATCAGCAGCGGCCCATA
>JAZFPW010000197.1:0-3681 GCA_036444815.1 Gammaproteobacteria bacterium | reverse complement strand
TACTTCCACCGCACGCGGGGCGATGCGTTCAAGGAAGCCGATGTCATCGTCATCGTCGGCACGCCGTTCGATTTCCGCATGGGCTACGGCAAGCGTCTGCGGGCCGATGCGGCCGTCGTTCAAATCGACATGGACTACCGAACCGTCGGCAAGAACCGCGACGTCGCTCTGGGGCTCGTCGGAGATCCCGGCGCGATTCTGCAAGCCGTCCACGACGCCACGACGGCAGTGAGCGACAACGGCGCGAAACGCCGCGAAGCGTGGCTCGATCAACTTCGAGGAATTGAGAAGACGAAGACCGAAAAACTGATGCCACTGTTCCGCTCGGAGGCCAGCCCCATCCATCCCTACCGTGTCGCGTGGGAACTCAACGAGTTTCTGACGGAGGACACCATCTACATAGGCGATGGCGGCGACGTCGTGACGATCAGCGCGCAGGCGGTTCAGCCGCGCGCTCCCGGCAACTGGATGGATCCTGGCGCGCTGGGCGCGCTCGGCGTCGGTACCGGCTTCGCGTTGGCCTCGGGGCTTGCGCATCCGAAGAAGGAAGTCCTGTGTTACTACGGCGACGGTTCTTTCGGCATGACGGCGTTCGACATGGAGACGGCGAATCGTTTCGGCGCGCCCTATATTGCCGTCATCGGCAACAACTCGGCTATGAATCAGATCCGCTACGGACAGCTGTCGAAATACGGCGAGGAGCGCGGCAACGTCGGCAACCTGCTGGGCGACGTGCCGTTCTCGAAGTTTGCCGAGATGCTGGGCGGCTATGGCGAAGAAGTTCGAGACTGCGACGAGATCGCCCCCGCGCTCCGGCGCGCCCGAGAGGCGGTAGGCAGTACGGGCCGATCGGCAGTCATCAACATCTGGGTCGACCCCAGTGAATGGGCGCCGGGCACCAAACGTCAAACCATGTACAAGTAGACGGAGAATACAAGAATCATGGATAAGGCACTTTCTGCAATTCGCATCCTGGACATGACGCATGTGCAGGCCGGGCCAACCTCTAGTCAACTCATGGGGTTCCTGGGCGCGGATGTCATCAAAGTCGAGTCGCCGGCCGGTGATGCGACGCGCAAACAGTTGCGCGACGTTCCCGACGCCGACAGCCTGTACTTCACGATGCTGAACTGCAACAAGCGCTCGATCACGCTAAACCTGAAAAACCCGCAAGGAAAAGAGATCTTCACGAAGCTCATCGAGATCTGTGACGTCGTCATGGAGAACTTCGGCCCGGGCGTGCTGAACCGGCTGGGATTCAGTTGGGACAAGGTGCACGAGATCAATCCCCGGATCGTCATGGCCTCGGTCAAGGGATTCGGCACCGAGGGGCCTTACGCTTCGTTCAAAGCCTACGAGAACGTCGCGCAGGCCATGGGCGGCTCGTTGAGCACCACGGGCCTCCACGATGGGCCACCACTCGTCACGGGCGCACAGATCGGCGACTCCGGCACCGGCGTCCACTTGATGGCCGGCATTCTGGCGGCGCTGCTACAACGCGAGACGACCGGCCGCGGCCAGTACGTCGAGTGCGCGATGATGGACTGCGTCATGAATCTCTGTCGCGTCAAGTGGCGCGATCATCAACGTCTCGAGCACGGGCCGCTGACCGAGTACGCCGTCCAGGAGTTCGAAGACTTCACGCCGCGGGCGGGCAACGATTCCGGCGGCGGCCAGCTCGGCAACGCGGTGCAATGCAAACCGGGCGGGCCGAATGACTATCTCTACGTCGTCGTTCAGGAACAGGTCTGGAGCGCGATTGCCGAGCTGATCGGTGGCGACGCGCTCGTGAACGACGAGCGCTTCGACAACATCACCGCCAGGCGTCAGAACCAGGGCGAGATGTGGCGGCTGCTAACCGACTTCGCGAGTAACCATACGAAGAGAGAACTGATGGCGATACTCAACGAGATCAACGTGCCGTGCGGACCCATCATGAGCACGATGGACCTCGCTAACGACGAGCACGTCAAGCTTCGTGAGATGTACGTCGAGCTCGACCATCCCGAGCGCGGCAAGTGGTACAACCTGGGTTGCCCGATCAAGCTGTCGGACTCGCCTGTCGATATAAAGCGCTCGCCACTGCTCGGCGAACACACCGATGAAGTTCTGACCGAGGTACTCGGCTACGCGGATAACGAAATCGCCGACTTCAAACAGGCGGGCGCGTTCACACGCGAACCACCCAAAGCAGCCTGATCGAAGGAGGCCGAGAATGACGCACCGTCGAGACGATGTCCGCGTGGTGTTGGACCAGGTTAAGGCCGAAGGTCGCACGGCGCTTACCGCACCCGAGTGCAAGACAGTCTGCGACGCCTACGGCATTCCCCTGCCCGAGGAAGGGCTGGCGAACGCGCCGGACGAGGCCGTGGCGATCGCAGCCGGCATCGGCTATCCGGTGGTCATGAAGATCGTCTCAGCCGACATCCAGCACAAGACCGAAGCGGGTGGCGTGCTCGTAGGTCTAGCGGATGCCGCAGAGGTCGCTGCAGGCTACGACTCGATAATCGAGAACGCCCGTGCGTACAAGCCCGACAGTACGATCGTCGGTGTGCAAATCCAACAGATGTTGAACAGCAACGACCAGGAAGTCATCGTCGGGGCCGTCAGCGACGCGAGCTTCGGCAAGCTCGTGGCGTTCGGCCTCGGTGGAATATTCGTCGAGGTGCTCAAGGACATCACGTTTCGCCTAGCGCCCGCCAGCGAACAAGACGCCGGGTCCATGTTGGACGGCATTCAGGCGGCAGAGGTCCTCAGAGGAGTTCGTGGTGCAAAGCCGGTGGATCGTGGGGCACTTACCGGTATTATCGTCAATGTCTCCCAACTCATTGACGACTTTCCTGAGATCCAGGAGATAGATCTCAACCCCGTGCTCGCGAACGCCACCGGTGCGACCGCTGTCGACGCGCTGATCACCGTCGACTTCTCGCCGCCGAAGGAGATCTATCGCCCGACTCAGGACGAGATCCTCTCAGCCATGAACCGCATCATGAAACCCGCCGCAGTCGCCGTCATCGGTGCGTCCGACACCGAGGGAAAGATCGGCAACTCCGTCATGAAGAACATCGTCGACGGCGGTTACACAGGCGAGCTCTACCCGATCAACCCGAAGGCCGACGAGATCTTAGGGTTAAAGGCTTACAAGAGCGTCAAGGACGTCCCAGGCGACATCGACGTCGCCGTGTTCGCCGTACCGGCAAAATTTTGTGTCGCGGCAATGAAGGAAGTCGGCGAGAAAGGTATCCCAGGCGCCATCATGATCCCCTCGGGTTTCGCCGAAGTCGGCGAGCACGAGTTGCAAGATGAGTTGGTCGCGGCGGCGCGCGAGCACGGCGTCCGCATCATGGGTCCGAATATCTATGGTTACTATTACACGCCGTCTAACCTGTGCGCGACGTTCTGCACGCCGTACGACGTCAAAGGCAAGACGGCGCTCTCCTCACAGAGTGGCGGCGTCGGCATGTCCATCATCGGCTTTAGCCGCTCGACCAAGATGGGTGTCTCCGCGATCGTCGGCCTTGGCAACAAGGCGGATCTGGATGAAGACGATCTGTTGACCTACTTCGAACAAGACGAGAACACGGACGTCATCGCGATGCACGCCGAGGATCTCAAGGACGGCCGCAGCTTCTCCGAGGTCGCGAAGCGAGTGTCGAAGAAGAAACCGATCGTGATGCTCAA
>JAZFPW010000196.1:0-13329 GCA_036444815.1 Gammaproteobacteria bacterium | reverse complement strand
TGATCCGCACGGTATCGAGTCTTCGTCTCGCGGCAGTCCACCATCGGATCGTTAAACCCGCCCACGTGGCCGCTGGCCTCCCAGACAGCCGGATTCATCAGGATGGAGCAATCGAGCCCGACCATGTCGAATGCCTCCGGCGCATCGGCAGGCGCCGTGGTCCGGTCGTGCTGTCCGACCATGTCCTCCCACCAGGCCGCCTTGATATTGCGCTTCAGCTCGACACCGAGGGGACCGTAATCCCAGCAGCCGCTGAGGCCGCCATAGATCTCACTGGACGGAAAGATGAAGCCGCGCCGCTTACACAGTGAAACCAGCTTTTCCATCGACGCCATGAGTCATCTCCG
Source organism: Gammaproteobacteria bacterium (assembly GCA_036444815.1). Classification (GTDB taxonomy): domain Bacteria; phylum Pseudomonadota; class Gammaproteobacteria; order Steroidobacterales; family Rariloculaceae; genus SMWC01. The sequence goes on along the minus strand of JAZFPW010000196.1, from coordinate 12,982 downwards.
AGGCCTGAAGCGTGCGCACGCAAAGCTGGCCAGTATAGCCAGCAATCGGGGTTAAGCGAGGCTGGGCGAGGACCCCAGGATTCCCTTTGTGCACTGATCTAGGGCATTATAGGCGGGTGCCCGCACCATCCGGGCGCATGCAGCACCGGGATGCGGCTGCACCATCGAATTAAAACAACAGCTTATGGCGGCTGACGCGCTGGCACAAATTCTGCACATAGAAATATCCTGACTCAGGTCTGCGCCTGGGATCGGTCATGCGTGGCCCGGATTACGACCGGCCCGGTACGACCCCAGCCTCAGGTAGGGGGAGGTCTGGGCCGTGTTGCAAGAGTCGAAGTAAAAAGAATTACCGACAACAGACAGTAATGGAGGAAAACCATGTCGCCTAAGGAAATTCTCAAGCTGATAACGGACAAGAACGTCAAGTTCGTCGACCTGCGATTCACCGATACACGCGGCAAAGAACAGCACGTCACCGTGCCCGCCCACGTCGTCGGTGAAGGCTTCTTAAAAGGTGGCAAGATGTTCGATGGCTCCTCGATCGCCGGTTGGAGGAGCATCGACGACTCGGACATGATCCTGATGCCGGATGCGCAGACCGCGGTTCTCGACCTGTTCACCGAAGAAACCACGCTGAATCTTCGTTGCGATGCGATCGTACCGACGACGATGGAGCCCTACGGGCGCTGCCCGCGTTCGTTGGCGAAACGCGCTGAGAAATACATGCGTTCGACAGGCATTGCCGATGAGGCGTTCTTCGGCCCGGAGAACGAATTCTTCATATTTGACGATGTCCGTTGGGGCGCGCAGATGCAAGGCGCGTTCTATTCAGTGGAGTCGATAGAGGCGCACTGGCATTCCGCGAAAGAGTATGAGGAAGGCAATATCGGCCACCGCCCCGGGATTAAGGGCGGTTATTTCCCAGTGCCGCCTGTCGACTCGTTGCACGACATCCGTTCGGCGATCTGCCTTGCCCTGGAGGAGATGGGGCTTATCACGGAGGTGCACCATCACGAGGTGGCGACCGGTGGGCAGGGCGAGATCGGGGTCAAATATGACTCGCTCGTGAAAAAAGCCGACGCGGTGCAGATTCTCAAATACGTGCTCATGAACGTCGCGCACAGCTACGGCAAGACAGCCACGTTTATGCCCAAGCCGCTCGTCGATGACAACGGCAACGGAGCGCACGTCCATCAGTCTCTGGCCAAGGCGGGGAAGAACGTCTTTACCGGTGACGGCTATGGCGGGCTCTCGGACATCGGGCTCTACTACATCGGTGGGATACTCAAACACACGCGGGCGCTCAACGCCTTCACCAATGCCACGACAAATAGCTATAAACGCCTGGTGAAAGGCTTCGAGGCCCCGACGTTGCGGACCTACTCGGCTCGCAACCGCTCGTCCGCCGTGCGCATTCCGTATGAGGCGAATCCGCAAGGCCGCCGCATCGAGGTTCGCTTCCCGGATGGCTGTGGTAATCCCTACTTCGCGTTCGCGGCCATGCTCATGGCAGGACTCGACGGTATTCAGAACAAGATCCACCCGGGCGACCCGGTCGACAGGGACATGTACGATCTGCCGCCGGAGATCGAGAAGGACATTCCCACCGTGTGTTTCTCCCTCGAGCAGGCGCTGGAGGAGCTCGACGCCGACCGCGGATTCTTGACCGCAGGCGACGTATTCTCAGACGACCTGATCGACGGCTACATGGAGCTGAAGGAAGAGGAGTTGACGCTGCTGAGGAAATCCACGCATCCGGTGGAGTTCCAGATGTACTACAGCCTGTAGGGCCGTCGCGAGGGCCAGATTCTGTCAAATCGGGCCCCCGGTGGGATTGCCAAAATCCCACCGAGTTCCGTGGCAGAGGAAGGCTATTGGCGCTAAGCTTGGGGTATGTACAAGTGGCTGATTTGGATGTCCTTACTTTGCGCCGTGGCCAACGGGCAGACGACCTATACCTGGGTGGACGAGGACGGCGTGACCCATTATTCGGATCTCCCATTCCTAGGCGCGGACGAGATCGAGTTGGAGCTAGCGCAGGGTTTCTCCGCGCCCCTACCGGCCACCCGAGCGTTGAGAAGGGCCTCCGACGAGTCGGATCCGGTAGACGCCTACACCGCGTTCAATATTCTGCAGCCGGGCCAACAGGAAACACTATGGAATGTCGCCGGCAACGTCGAAGTGGCGCTGCAACTGACGCCCGGTCTGCGGTTGGGACACCGCCTGGGCGTTTACCTGGATGGAACGCTAACGAACCTGGGTACCGGTGGACCGCAGTTCCAGCTTACCGACGTCGCCCGTGGCCAGCATACGTTACAGGGCGTCGTCCTGGACGCCAACGGCGAGGAAGTTCTGCGGTCTTCGCCGGTGACCTTCATGGTGCAGCAGACCTCGATACAGAATCCGAACAATCCGAACGTTCCGCGCAGACCGGCCAATCCGAACACTCCCTAGCGGCCGCTTGGGAGTCGTCCACAACGTCTAGTTCTCGCGGCGCCCCCGCCCGCAAATCCGGGCTTACCCGTTCGTCACGAGCCGCGAAAGCGCCGAGTTCGGATAGTATTCTCGGCAGCCTCACGACAGCCGTTGCAGTCTTGGGGGCGGATCTCAAGGTGGCCTATCTGAACGCTGCGGCTGAGAGTTTTCTCGGCGTCAGTCTCCGCCAGTCCGTCGGCCGGTCGATCGGCGAGCTCGTTCTGCCACCCGAGGAGTTGGCCGCGCTCTGCCGGCGAGCGCTGGAAGACGGGCTGACTTACGGCTCGCGGGAACTGGAGGTGCGAGTCGGGGATCGCGAGGTCGTCATGGATTGTCGTGTGTCGCCGCTGGACGGCCCCGATCGGCGGTTGTTGCTGGAGCTATTCGATACGCTGCGAGACCGTCAGGTGCGTCGAGAAGCGGAATTGCTGGCGCAGCAGCGCGTGAGTCGCCGGATCATTCGGCAGCTCGCCCACGAGGTGAAAAACCCGTTGGGTGGTCTGCGGGGCGCTGCCCAGCTCCTCGAGCGTCAGCTGCCGGCCGCTGAGCTGAAGGCTTACACGAGTGTCATCATCGAAGAGGCCGATCGACTCGCAGCGCTCGTGGACGGGATTCTCGAGGCCGGCGGCGAGCCGAAACGGAAGACCTTCAACCTCCACGAGATAACGGAGCACGTCGGAAGGTTAATCGAGACGGAGAAGCCAGAGGGAGTTGTGCTGGTGCGGGACTACGATCCGAGCCTGCCGCCGACGATCGCCGATCGAGATCAGCTGATTCAAGCGTTCCTGAATCTCGTTAAGAACGCCATGCAGGCTCTGGGCGAGGAGGGCCAGCTCGTATTCCGGACCCGGGCGCTGAACAACTACGCGTTGGGCGGTCAGAAGCATCGGACTGTGCTGTCGCTGGAGGTTGAAGACAACGGCCCCGGAGTTCCGGAGGAGTTGAAGGAGACGATTTTCTACCCGCTCGTGACCGGGCGCGACACGGGCACCGGGCTGGGGTTGACGATTGCCCAAGACCTCGTCAGTCGGAACGGCGGCTTGATCGAGTTCTCGAGCCGTCCGGGAGCGACGATTTTTCAGGTCCGGTTGCCGGTCTCCAACGTGCCGGACGCTACGTAATGCCGACGCCAGGCCTCTCTGTGTGGGTAGTCGAGGACGATGAATCGGTTCGCTGGGTTCTGGAGCAGGCGCTTAAACAGGCGAACATGATTCCGCGTTGCTTCGACTCCGGCGAATCATTCTTCGCTGCTCTGACGCTCGACAAACCCGATGTTCTGATCACGGACATTCGCATGCCGGAGATGAGCGGGTTGGAGTTGCTGGAACGGTTGGGCGACCACGAACCGAAGATACCGGTGATCGTCATCACCGCGCACTCCGATCTCGACAGTGCGGTAGCGGCCTACAAAGGCGGGGCGTTCGAGTATCTACCCAAGCCATTCGATATCGACGAGGCGGTGGAACTCGTGTCTCGCGCGGCCGGGCAGGGCCTCACGACGCCGGCCAAGGCAGGACCCGAGAGCGTGCCGCGCATGATCGGCCAAGCACCGGCGATGCAGGACGTGTTCCGCGCGATCGGTCGGCTGTCCCGATCGAGCATGACCGTCCTGATCACGGGCGAATCCGGGACCGGGAAGGAACTGGTAGCGCAGTCATTGCATGAAAATTCCCCGCGCGCGGCACAGCCGTTCGTCGCGCTTAATACATCGGCGATCGGCGCGGATCTTCTGGAGTCGGAGCTGTTCGGCCACGAGAAGGGCGCATTCACAGGCGCCGGGCAGCGGCGCATCGGGCGATTCGAGCAGGCCGACGGCGGCACGCTGTTTCTGGACGAGATCGGGGACATGTCGGCGGAGCTGCAGACGCGATTACTCAGAGTGCTCGCCGAAAAAGAATTCTTCCGGGTCGGTGGTCAGGCTCCGGTTCGAATCGATGTGCGCGTCATCGCCGCGACTCATCAAGACCTGGCGCAGGCGGTTAAGACAGGCCGCTTTCGGGAAGATCTCTTCCACCGCCTGAACGTCATGCGCATCGAGGTGCCGGCGTTGCGTGAGCGTAGGGAGGATATACCTGAGCTCGCACGATTCTATTTGAGCCAGGTAGCGAACGAGCTCGGTGTCGCGGCGAAAGCCCTGAGCTCGGGGGCCGTCGAGTATCTTTCGAAGTACAACTGGCCGGGTAACGTCCGCGAGCTTGTCAATGTATGCCAGAGGTTAACGGTGACTGCGGCCGGCCGGGAGATCACGGTACAGGATCTTCCGCAGGAGCTCGGCGGTGCGGCACACGCCCGTAGCGGAGCGGACTGGACTGCCGATCTCGCCGATTGGGCGGACGCGCAGCTCGCCGGCGGCGGCCGGCCACTATTGGCCGAAGCCCTACCGGAATTTGAGCGCACGCTGATCCAGGCGGCCTTGCGACGTGCGCGCGGTAAACGCGTGGAAGCGGCGAAGTTGCTGGGGTGGGGCCGGAATACGCTGACCCGCAAGATCAAAGAGCTGGGCTTGAACGACGATTAGCGGGCTTTCGCTACGCTAGCGGCCGGTCAGAATTCTCTACGCTCGATATCGGCGATGATCTCCTCGGCGAGCTCGAGCGCAGCGACGCCGTCGTGGCCGGAGACCTCGCAGGGCGTATTCTCGACGATCGAGCTTACGAATGACGCAATCTCAGCGGCTAACGCATCACCTTTCTCCAGATTCCAGCTTTCCTGGTTCAACGTCGGCTGTTCCTCGCCGGCAGGTCCAGCGTGAGTGACGAGCCGAACCTCCCCGGCGCCGAAGTCGATGGAGAGGTATTGATGCTTCTGGAACACGCGAAATTTGCGTTGCGTATTCGTCGAAACCCGGGATGCCGTGACGTTGGCGATCGCGCCGGTATCGAACTCGATGCGTGCATTGGCGATATCGACGCTTGAGGTCAGGACGGAGATTCCGACCGCCGAGACGAGGGACGGTTTGCCCGCGACCATCGAGATAATGACGTCCAGATCATGAATCATCAGATCCAAAACCACGTTGACATCCGCACCGCGGTGTTTAAACGGAGCGAGACGGTGGCACTCGATAAATTGCACCGCACCGAGCCGGTCCCTAGCGGAGAGTAGCGCCGGGTTGAATCGTTCGACGTGACCGACTTGAAGTTTCAGGCCGTTCGTATCCGCAAGGGCCGTGAGCTCGCGGCCCTGCTCGCTCGTGCTCGTCATCGGTTTCTCTACGAATACATGGACGCCGTTTTCCAGGAAGAATTTAGCCAACTCGTAATGCGCGGAAGTGTTTGCCGCGATCGTTACCGCGTCCACGCGGCCGGCCAAAGCTCGAGAGTCGGCGTAGTAATCCGTGTCACAGGCACGGGCCAGGTCCTCGCCTGCGTCGGGGCGGATGTCGCAGACGCCCACGAGCTCTGCCGCCGCTATGGATTCGAACTTCTGAGCGTGGAATCGGCCGAGATAGCCTGCGCCCACTACCGCCACCCGAATTTTCGTCACGACCGTGCGATCCCTCTATCGGCGCTGTTGATGAAGTTAACGAGGTGTTCGATTCGCGCGTCGGTGGCGCACTCCACGGGGATTTTCTCCAGCGCTTCGTCGATCGTAAGACCCTCCCTAAGAACGATTCGAATCGCCCGATCGATCTCACGAATCTCGTCGGCGGAGTGACCGGCTCGTTTCAAGCCGACCTTGTTGGTGGCTTTGGGCACTGCCCAATGACCCTCGGCGATCGTGTACGGGAGGATATCCTTGTTTACCCGCGCTCCCGCTGCGATAAATGAATACTCTCCGAGTCGCACGAACTGAGTCACACCGACGAGCGCGCTGACAACGACGCCGCGTTCGATTATCACGTGGCCAGCGAGTTGCACGAGGTTAGTGAGCACCACGCCGTCCGCGATCTGACAGTCGTGGCTGACATGGACAGAGGACATGATGAAGTTGTTGTCGCCCACTCGTGTCACGCCGCCACCTGCCTCGCTGCCGAGATTCAGGAAAGTGCCCTCGCCGACGCGGTTGTGATCGCCCAGCTCGAGCCTGGTGCGGGCGTCTTTGTAACTCCAGTCCTGCGGCGGCCCGCCAAGGCTTGCGCCGCTCTGAATGAAGTTGTGCTCGCCGATCACGACAGTGCCGAACCGACTGCCAATCCGGACGTGCGACTCGACGATCGTATGCGCGCCTATCGCAACGTCGTCATCGATTACCGAATATGGCCCGATTTGAACCTCGGAGGAGATCTGAGCTTGCTCGGAGACGAGGGCTGTCGGGTGAATATTCAAACGGGTACGGCGCTATGGGACGGGCTGTGGCTCTGATACACGAGTCGGTCGCCGCGAGCAAGTGGCTGCGGCGCCGGTAATGCATAATCAACGTCCGAGAATGCGATGCCTGCCAATCTAAGCCCAGACTACAAGAAGGCCGAAAAGGCATTCCGCGACGCGCGGGATGAGCCGGATCGCCTCGCTTGTCTGAAGGACATGTTGCGCACGATTCCCAAACACAAGGGTACCGAGCATCTTCAGGCGGATATCAAAAGTCGAATCAAGCAGCTCACCGAGGACCTAGCCGGCCCGAAGAAGGGCGGGAGCCGGAGCGGCCCGGTGCACTCGATCCGCCCGGAAGGCGCGGCACAGATCGCGCTGCTCGGCCCGCCCAACTCCGGCAAGTCCAGCCTGCACGTGGAGCTGACAGGATCCAGGGCGGCGGTAGGTCCCTATCCGCGCACGACCCATGAGCCGATGCCCGGGATGCTGCCGTTCGAGGACGTGCACTTTCAGCTGGTGGACTTGCCGCCGATTTCAAAGGACTACATGGACAGCTGGTTCGTGAACGCGCTGCAGCCGGCGGACGCCGCATTACTGGTCGTGGATATTTCCGACCCGGAATGCACCGACCACGTGGTGACGATTCGGGAGCGCCTGGACGAGAAAAAAGTCACACTCACCGGTAACTGGCCGGGACTGAATGGCCACGCGACAGACGAAAGCGACGAAGATCAAGAAACGCTGGATCCGTTTCGGATCTACCTGCCGACGGTGCTCGTGGCGAACAAAATAGATCTCAATCCGAATCCGGAAGATCTGACCGTTCTGGAAGAGCTGACCGGGGTAAGGTTTCCGGCAGTGGCTACGTCCATTCGGACTGGCGACAATCTGCAGAGCCTGGGCTCGCTGCTCTTTCGAGGCCTGCAGGTCGTCCGCGTCTACACGAAGATGCCGGGAAAGCCGCCGGAGATGAATCGCCCGTTCACGGTGCGATCGGGTGCGACGGTCCTGGATGTCGCGCGGCTCGTGCACAAGGATATCGCCGGTGCTTTCAAATACGCGCGGGCCTGGGGGAGCGGCGTCTTCGACGGGCAACAGGTCGGCCCGGAGCATCTGCTGACGGATGCCGACATCGTCGAGCTGCACATGCGTTGAGGCGCCGTTCGCCGCTAACCGCTTAGCTGATCGTCCGCGCTGGCGCCGATATCCAGCGTGCCGACGAGATCGGCCACCGTCGCCATGTTATGGCGCTGCAAATATTCTTCGATACCGGCATTGATACTCTTCGCCGCCAGCGGGTCGTAGAAGAGACTCGTGCCCAAGCCGATCGTCGTCGCGCCCGCGAGCAAAAACTCGATCGCATCCTGATACGTGCGGATGCCACCCTGGCCGATGATCGGAATTCCCCGAGGTCCGGCTTCTTGATAGACCTGGTGTACTTTTAGCAGCGCAATCGGCCGGATCGCCGGACCCGACAACCCCCCCTGGACGTTGCCGATGACGGGCCGTCCGGTCTCAATATCGATGGCCATGCCCATGATCGTGTTGATGACTGCCAGCCCGTCGCTACCGGCGTCGATACAGGCGCGGGCGTTGGCAGCGATATCGGTTTGATTGGGCGACAACTTGGTGATCAGCGGTTTGTCGGTCACGGCCCGGCAGGCCGCCACGACCCGGGCCGACATGTCCGGGTAGTTGCCGAAAGCCACACCGCCTTCTTTGACGTTCGGACAGGAGATGTTGATCTCCATGCCGTCAATCGGTGAGTCGTCGAACCGTTGAGTGACTTCGACGTACTCGTCGATGGTCGCGCCGCAGACATTAGCGAGATAGCGAGTCTCGGTGAAGTCGAGGCCGGGCAATATCTCATCGACGACCTTGTCGACGCCCGGATTCTGCAGGCCGATGGCGTTCAGCATTCCCTCGGGCGTTTCCCAGAGCCGGTGCGCCGGGTTGCCCAGGCGCGGTTTCTTGGTCGTGCCCTTGAGCACGATGGCGCCCGCATCCCGGTTCGAGAATCCCTCGATACGTGTGTACTCCTCGCCGAAACCCACACAGCCGGACAGGAGCACGATCGGAGAGGTTAGCTTCAGACCGCAGAAGTTAACTGCCAGTGGATCGCTCATTAATGCATAGTGTAACTGCTCGCGCACGAACCCTCACGGCGCGAGCAGCTCGCTGTTCCCGGATCGGTTCGGTCTGGCAGGTGCGAACGGCCGCCGGATCTCTGCCCCGAGCACCGCGAGGTTGTACACTTTTCGACATGTTCGATCTGATCATGTACGAGCCGGAGATTCCTCCGAATACCGGCAACATCATCCGCTTGTGCGCAAACGTCGGGGCGTCGCTGCATCTGGTACACCCGTTAGGGTTTGAGATGGAGGCGCGCAGCCTGCGGCGGGCGGGCCTCGACTACCATGAACTCGCGACTGTCACCGAGCATCAGACGCTCGAGGCTTGCTTGCAGACGCTCGAGCCAACGCGACTCTTCGCACTGAGCACCAAAGGGACCCACACGCTCTTCGATCAGCGGTTTCAAGCCGGAGACGCGTTCTTGCTGGGGCCGGAAACGAGAGGACTGCCCGATACGGTGCTGAAGTCGCCGGCGCTCGACGGCATTTTGCGCGTCCCCATGCGCGAGGGGAACAGGAGTCTGAACGTCTCTAATACGGCCGCCGTGGTCCTCTATGAAGCGTGGCGCCAGATCGGGTTTCCGGGCGGTGGATGACGATCGGCGGGGCCCCGCGCTTTACGTCGATTTATTACGCAGCAATGTTCCGTCCGAGGATCTTGAACAGCCTGCCAGGGCGCCCTACTCGGCGGACACCGGACGGCGCATCAAGTTGACGACGGCATCCTCGGGACTCATACCTTCGTAGATGACATTGTAGATCTCTTCCACGATAGGCATCTCGACATTCAGCCGGGCAGCGACGTCACGTACGGCGCGGGCGGCGTAGTAGCCCTCCACGGTCTGGCCTATGGCTTTACGCGCCTCCTCGACATCGGCGCCTTTGGCGAGTCCGAGACCGAAACGACGGTTGCGGGACTGATTGTCGGTGCATGTCAGCACCAAGTCACCCATCCCGGAGAGGCCCATGAACGTGTCCTTGCGGGCACCCAGGGCCAGCCCCAGACGCGTCATCTCCATCAGTCCACGGGTGACCAACGCGATTCGCGTATTGGCGCCGAAGCCGAGCCCATCGGAGATACCGGCGCCGATGGCGAGGACGTTTTTCGTGGCGCCGCCGACCTCGACCCCAATCAGGTCCGAAGACGTGTAGGCGCGAAAGTCGTCCGTGGTGATCGATTTTGCCAGCCGCAGGGCATTGTCCTGATCTTTGGATGCGATCGTGATTGCGCTCGGTAGCCCGAGCCCGACCTCGGTGGCGAACGTCGGTCCCGACAGGACAGCCGTTGTCGCCTTCGACTCGAGGACTTCATCGGCGACCTGGTTCGGTAACAGCCCGGTGTCGGCTTCAAAGCCCTTGGTTGCCCAGGCCACCGAAGTGGGGGGCGACGGCAGCGACTTTAGCCGTTCGAGCGTCTCGCGGAACGCGTGGCTCGGCACGACCAGAAGTACGTCTACCGCGTCGGCTACGGCTTCCGCAATATCGGTCGTGACGACCAGGTTGTCGGGGAACTCTGCATCCGGAAGATAAGTCGCGTTGCGGCGAGCCTTTGCCATCGCCTTGATCTCATGGGTTTCGATGCCCCACATGATCGTCGAGCGTCCCGCACGTGCTAGCTGAATGGCAAGCGCCGTTCCCCAGGCGCCGGAACCTAAGACTGCGATGCGATTAGTCGCTTGGATGAGTTTCGCCTAGCGTTCGGCCGGATATCTAATGCGTGTCCTCGGGCGTCCCCGCTGCTCCTCCATTACCATTGCCGCCATCCTTCATGGCTTGCGCATACAGGCCGTCGAAGTTAATCGGCTGCAGCAGAAGTTGTGGGAACCCACCCCGGGTAATGATATCTGCAATGGCCTCCCGGGCGAACGGGTACAGCGTACCCGGACAATAGCTACCGATCAGCATGCGTTGCTCTTCTTCCGAATAGCCCTGCATCCGAAACAGTCCCGCTTGCTCGATCTCCACCATAAACAGCGTCTTGTCTTGATCCGTGGCTTCCACCGTCAGGGTCAGGGTAACCTCCTGAGTGTCAGGCGACAGTTCCTTAGCGGTAGACTTGATGCTGAGCTGGGTCGTCGGCGAGACGTCGGTACCGAATATCGCGGGCGCTCTCGGCGACTCGAACGAGAAATCCTTGATATAGATTTTCTGCAGCAAGAGTTGCTTCTCTGCGTTCGGCCGGTTTTCTTCCGCCATGATTTTCCTAAATTGGATGTAAGTGTTTGGTGTGCGTCTCAGTCGTTCATCTAACCAGAGGCATATTCTCAGTCTGCCAGTTCTTGAGCCCACCTTTCAGGCTGAAGGCGCCTTCGTAGCCGGCGCTCCGCAAAATATTGGCCGCCTTCCCGGAAATGGAGCCGTCGTCACACACGGTCAGGAACGTCTTGTTTTTCGGTTTCTTGGCGATGGCCTTGTTCGAGTCCACATCGGCGAGAGCGATATGGCGGGCGTTGACGATATGGCCCGTCTCAAACGCAGCCGGTGACCGCACATCGATAACCATCGCGCCCTTGTTAATCAGGCGGACGGCGTCGGTCGGGCTGACATTGGTCAGGCTCTGCGTCTTCAGTCGCATCTCGTAGACCATAACGAGACACCAGCTGCCGAACAGGCCGAGGACGAGAAGAACGTGATTTCCAGCGAATTCGGCCATCTGGGCCATTGGCGATTCCTGTTGCCGTACGGTGACAGCGGCCGAGCATTATAGCAGCCGCGAGCGTTGGTACAGTTCCCCGTCGGCAACGAAAAGGAATAGACTGCGCATCGTCGTGATTCTCACTTGCCGTCAGCTCCGGATCTTCGGGCTCAGTCTAGGCTGGTTGCTCACGATCGGCTGCGGCGGCGCCAACGCCCAGGACGACGGAACGCAGGCGCTACAGACGCTCCGCAGCGAGATTCGACTACTGGAGGATCGTTTGGCGAGCCGGCAGGCCGAACGGGAGGTCGGGCTTCTGGCGCTGAAGGAGGCTGAGCTAGGGGCGGCCACGGCCGCCGGAGCGTTGCGGGATGTCCGCGAGCACCTCGCGTCACAGCTCGCGCGGCAACAGGGCCTTCGTGAAGATACCCGTCTGGCCGGTGTGCGGCTCGACCGTGAGCGTGGCGCGCTGGCTGAACAAGTGCTAATGAGCTACGTCGCCGGACGGCAGGAAATGCTCAAGCTGCTGTTGAACCAGGAAAACCCCGCACGGCTCGGCCGCATGGTCGTGTACTTCGATTACCTGAACCGCGCCCGTAGCCAGCGTCTCGTTGCCGTCGAGGCGGAGATCGAGACCTCGATGGAACTGGCAACGGAGAGTGCACAGGTAGCGCGAGAGCTCGGCCGTCTCGAGCAGATGCAGGCTGACGAACTGGAAGTTCTGGAGTTTTCCAGGAACGAGCGCCGTTCGGTACTCGCGAAGCTCGAACAGGACATCGCGACCTCCGCAGGAGATATTCGACAACTCCGGGACGAGGAGCAGCGCTTAGAAGAAATTTTTGCGGAGCTCGAAGCCTCGGTCGAGCTGTTTCCGCTGGAGGGTGCGGGGAGTTTTCCGAGCATCAAGGGGGAGCTTGCGTGGCCGGTCTCGGGTTCGTTGGTCAGTGACTTCGGGCAAGCACGGGCCAGCGGGCAACTCAGGTGGAACGGCGTCGTAGTAGCCGCGCCAGGCGGTACGCTCGTGCGAGCCGTCTACTATGGGCGCGTAGCCTATGCGGACTGGCTGCCGGGTCTAGGCCTGCTGATCATCGTGGACCACGGCGCGGGCTACATGAGCCTATACGGCCACAACGAGGCGCTATTGAAGGCGTCAGACGGCTGGGTAGCACCGGGAGATGTCATCGCTCACGTTGGGGACTCTGGCGGTCAGACGCGAACGGCACTGTATTTCGAGATTCGCCACAATGGTGAGCCGATCGACCCGCGCCCGTGGATGGGCCGGGATTTAGGCGCGGCACCGTAACGGGCTGACGCTGACGGAGGCCCGCGTCAAGGCGATCCGCCAATTCAACGTCCGCGCTCCTATGCTAAGGTGGTCGAAAAATAACGTCAGGGGTGACGATAAATCCATGTCTTTGAAAGCCCGGAGTGTTCTAGTCGTCGTGGTGGGCACGGTCCTCGGGCTCGCTGTCTTGCTCGGTACC
>JAZFPW010000195.1:0-3784 GCA_036444815.1 Gammaproteobacteria bacterium | reverse complement strand
CCCTGGAGCGACAAGCTACTGACACCGGTCGGCGATACGGCCTGGTCTTACAAGCACCACGCGATCTCGCACACCGGGAACGGTACCTATCTGTTGTTCGACAACGGCGTCGCGCGTTCGAGCCCGTACGACGACAAGATGCCGCTGGTGGACAGTTACACCCGCGCGGTCGAATACTCCGTCAACGAAGAAACGATGGAGGTTTCGCAGCTCTGGGTCTATGGGCCCGACGATGAGCAGATCTATGCGCGCTATCTCGGCGATGTCGACTGGCAGCCGCAAACCGGTAACATCCTGATCACGGCCGGCGGCCAGGAGACCAATGCTGACGGACAGAATGCCCCGCCCGGACCGGGGACGCAGCGCTGGGCCCGCGTGATCGAGCTCACGCACGATCAGCCTGCGGAGAAGGTCTGGGAGATGCGGCTCCAGGCCGATGACTCGAACTGGTCGATCTACCGGTCAGAGCGGCTCGCCGGCGTCTACCCGTAGTCGCGGCATCCGACTAGGTGTCGAGGCATTAGTTAGAGGTTTGTGATGCGCTTCTCATTGACGGTATTCCTACCGCTGCTGTTCGTCGCCGCCTCGACGTCTCGCGCTCAGGAACCGGATGATCTCCTGGCTCGCGGCACCTATCTGGTCGAGGGCATCCTCGCCTGCGGCAATTGTCATACGCCGAAATCCGCCGACGCCGTGCCGATCGCCGAGTTGCGGTTCGCAGGCGCTTTCGTGATCGAGGAACCGGGCGTCAAAGCCTACGCCCCGAATATCACGATGGACGATGAAACCGGCATCGGCACCTGGAGCGATGAAGAGATTATCCGTGGGATCCGCGACGGCCTCCGGCCGGACGGCACGCTAGTCGGCCCCCCGATGCCAAGTCCGTTCTATCGGAATATCTCGGATAATGACATGCGTGCCATCGTTGCTTACATGCGCAACGTCGACCCCGTCGCCAACGTCGTCCCGCCGTCCGAATACAACATCCCGCTGCCGGACGCGTGGGGGCCTCCGGTCGGGGAGGTCCCGGATGTCTCACGCGACGATCCGCTCGCCTACGGTACCTACGTCGCAGTCACTCTGGGCCATTGCATAGAGTGTCATACGCCGATGGTCCAGGGCGTGCACGACTTCACCCGTACCAACGAGGGCGGACGGGAATTCGAGAATCTCTTCGAGTTGGGATTTACCGTGATCTCCGCTAACGTGACGCCGCATACGGCGCTCGGGATAGGCGCGTGGTCGGACGAAGAGATCAAGACGGCGATCACGCGAGGTATTAGCCGGGACGGACGCGAGCACTTGCCAGCCATGGCTTATCCCTACTACGCGACTATGACCGACGGAGACCTCGACGCCATCATCGTTTATCTGCGATCGGTGCCGCCGATGCCGGCCGACTGAGCGACGCTTGCGGACTTCGCGCCTCTTTCCCGATAGCAGGAGAACTGTAAGATGGCCCGCTACCTGAAGCAGGGAATGCCAGGTGACCGAATTGCGGATCAGGACGATCAGGTCCGCCGGATCGTCGAAGAAATCATCGAAGGTATCGGCACACGTGGCGACGCCGCGTTACGGGAGTACTCCGAACGTTTCGATCAATGGTCTCCGGACGCATTCCGGCTCAGCGCAGCCGAAATCAAAGCCTGCTACCGGGAACTGTCCGATCAGGTAATCGACGACATCAAGTTCGCGCAGGAGCAGATCCGGAACTTCGCACGCGCCCAACGAGACGCGCTGCTGGACGTCGAAGTCGAGACCCTGCCGGGCGTCACGCTTGGCCACAAGAATCTACCCGTCAACAGCGTCGGCTGTTACGTGCCTGGAGGCAAATATCCGATGGTCGCGTCGGCGCATATGAGCGTCGTCACGGCGAAAGTGGCCGGCGTGAAACGGATCATCGCTTCCGCACCCCCCTACCAGGGCCGTGTGAGCGCTGCCATCGTCGTCGCCATGGACCTGGGCGGAGCCGACGAGATCTACTGCCTTGGTGGCGTGCAGGCCGTCGCGGCCATGGCGCTCGGCACCGAGAGCATCGCCGCCGTCGATATGCTCGTCGGCCCCGGTAACGCGTACGTCGCCGAAGCGAAACGGCAACTCTTTGGCAGAGTCGGCATAGACTTGCTGGCGGGGCCGACCGAGACGCTCGTGATCGCCGACGACAGCGTAGATGGGGAGCTATGCGCTACCGATCTTCTGGGCCAGGCGGAGCATGGGCCGACGTCACCGGCGATCCTACTGACCGACTCCGAAAAGTTGGCCCGGGACACGCTGGCGGCCGTCGATCGCCAGCTTCAGAGCTTGCCGACCGCAGACATCGCCGGCGCCGCGTGGAAGGATTACGGACAGGTCATCGTCTGCGATGACACCGCCGAGATGATTCGCGTGGCCGACGAGATCGCCTCCGAGCATGTCCAGGTGATGACCAGAGATCCCGATTATTTTCTGCAGAATCTGACTAATTACGGCGCGCTGTTCCTTGGGCCAGAAACCAATGTGGCGTACGGAGACAAGGTGATCGGCACCAACCACACGCTGCCGACGCGGAAAGCTGCCCGCTACACCGGCGGCCTGTGGGTCGGTAAGTTCATCAAGACCTGTACTTACCAGAAGATCACCGAGGCCGCATCGGTTCAGGTCGGCGAGTATTGCTCGCGCCTCTGTGAACTCGAAGGCTTCATGGGACACAAAGAACAGGCGGATATTCGTCTGCGGCGCTACGACACCGTCACGCCCGGCGAGTCGGACAGCGTACGGCCCAACAGCGAACGGTCTAGACATAACTAGCTGATTTATATAGGTTCCCCACTTAGGCCGGGTGGACAGTTAGAATTCCACTTCACCGCCCCCGCTGGATGAACCAAGCGGGGATTCAAGAACAACTCGAGGGGATTAAGCGATGCGAACTTCTCTACGTCTTGCGCTCGGCGGTGCCGTGGTGGCTCTCGGCCTTGGCACGGCTGTCGATGCGCAGATAAACGAGGCGGCCTACGTCGTCACCTATGTCGAGGTAACGCCAGCCGCGACGAGTCAGGCCATCGACATACTCGTCGCACACGGCGAAGCAAGCCGCAACGAAAGTGGCAACGCCCGGTTCCAGGTCCTGCAACGCATCGGCCGTCCCAATCATTTCGCGTTGCTCGAAACCTGGGTAGACGCAGATGCCCAGGCCGAACATGCCGCCACCGCGAGCACCAGGACATTCCGGGCGAATCTGGAACCACTGCTCTACAGCCCCTATGACGAGCGCCGGCATACCCAAGTCGAAGTGGCACACAGCGGCAGTGCCGATGAAGCGATCTTCGGCCTGACACACGTCGATGTCATCCCGACGAATCTCGACACCGGCGTCGGCTACCTCCGCACGCTGACTGCAGCGAGCCGACAAGATGCCGGCAACGTGCGCTTCGACGTGCTGGCGCAGGACAGCCGCAGGAATCATATGACGCTGGTAGAGAGCTGGGAGAGCGCGGAAGATCAGGCTGCTCACTCCGAAGCGGCGCACTCCAGGGAATTTCGCGACGCATTACTCCCGCTGAGCGGCAGCCTCTACGACGAGCGTCTCTATAGACGCCTGTAAGGCCGGAGACCCGTCCGCCGCGGCACGGCCATCGCCACGCCGCAGCAGCGGAGGCCTCGTCGCGACCCCAGACGGTACGTCGCGGCCCCATCCGGCCGAATTGGGACCGTGCCCTTGTGGGCCGCAATTCGAGCCCCTAGAATAAGAATGATTATCATTCGCGTCTAGGAACTGCGAAACCAGGCTCTACGATGACCCTTGCCG
>JAZFPW010000194.1:0-3108 GCA_036444815.1 Gammaproteobacteria bacterium | reverse complement strand
GTCCAGCGGGGTGATGCGGCTAGCTCGCTGACCGCCAGGTCGCCCGTCGCCAGCAATCCCAGGGCTTCGGCATCCAGCCCGTCGAGCCTGAGTTCGTCGGTCACCGCGTCGTAAGCGAAACCGGACTCGATCCTCAGCGTGCCGAGCCGCTGCGGGGTTAGCGCCTGCGGCAGCAGGTTCGGGAATACTCGAGAGACAAGCATCGGATCGATCGCAGACGTGCTGACTTGACCCTCGTAGCGGCGTTCGGCGCGGAAGTAGTCGAGCGCTCCGGTGATCGAGGTTGCCATGACGTCAGCGCGGAAATCCCTGATCGACAACTGCTGCCGGGGGCCGTCTACCTGAAACGCTGCCGCCAGCGTCAGCGCATCGATTCCAGAGTGATCGGCGCCCGCGAGCGCTTCCTCCGGCAGCAGTGCCAGTACGGCGCTCGGGTCGAATAGCGGGATCGCTAGAGTTCCCGACGCGTTGCCGGCCGCATCCGCGCTCAGCGCCCCGGAGATCTGCATATCCAGGGCAGACACGTTGACGTTGGTGAGGACGAGTTCCCGGCTGGCGGTCCGCACCGCGAAGTCGGCCGCCAGATCGAGCCCGCCCAGCGTATCCGCAGCGTCGCCGGCCTCTACCCCCAGGTTTATCAGATCCAGCAACGCGCCGACGGGTTCGTCCTCGATACGCACGGAGCCCGTCAGTTCCGGATCGTCGAGCAGGTTCCGGCCAGCGACCTCCCAGGCAGCCAGGATGCCGTTGGTGTTGGTCGTCAGATTCACGACGTCGACGGTTCCAGTGTTCAGATCCAGCCGGCTGCTCTCCCAGGTTGCGCCAAACTGCAGTTCGGCCGGGCCGAAGGGCGGGTCCGTCAACGACATCTCGAGTTGGGAGTCGGAGAATGTGACCGTCCTGTCGTTGACCGACACGCTGATCGACGCCTGGAGACTACCGGCGGCGCGATCTTCGTGGCGGCCGTCCTCCACGTAGAAGCCGAGCCGCAGATTCTCGGCGAGGTAGCGAGAACCCGCGGGGTTGATCAGTGCGGTGCCGGTGGCCGTAAGTTGTGCCGTGAACTGCGGTACGACGCCGACCAATTGGAACCGGAGTTCGGTCCTGATGGGCTGTCCGATCAGGATCGGGCCGGTTTCCAGTGAGAGGTCGGAGACGATGTAGCGGACCTCGGTCGTGTCGTCGCGCCAGAAGACCAAGCCATTACTAATCTCGATGCCGTCGATATTCAAATTGAGGAGCGCGCTGTCGCCGCCGGGTGGCGTGTTGCTGGCGCCTGCAGCGGGCCCGGAGTTCGGGAGTAAATCCTCCCAATTGCCGCGACCCTCGACGTCTCGGGCCAGGTTCAATTCCAGGCCGTCCACCTCGAGGTTGCCGAACTCAACGCGGGCTAACAACAGCGGCAGTATCTTGACGCGAACGATTGCCCGCTCGGCCGTCGCGAATGCTGCTGAGCTAAACCCCTCGGCGTTGCCCAGTCGCAGGCCGCCGGTTTCTACGCCGAGCCAGGGGAAAAATGTCAGCTCCAGGTCGTCTTCGATGACAAAGTCCCGCCCCGTGCGGGACTCCACCCATTCCGCTACATAGCTCTTGTAATCGTTGGGGTCGACCAGCCAGCCGATAAAGATGGCTGCGCCGACGGCCAGCGTCGCCAAGACCGCCGTCGCTATACCGAGAATCTTCAGTAGGGTCTGCATCTGCTTAAGTGACGAGAAGCTCGCGCCGGTCCTTCGTTTGGCTCGCTCAGACTCTGTAGGTTCCCCGCCGGTGCACGCCATGATCATGCTACAACGGATAGACTTCAACCGTAATCCGCCACATAGTCTCCGCGCACACCTGATGACAGCGAAAAGCATTGAATTCGCGACTATCCTCGAGGTCGGCGCGCTTATCCGGGCCAACGAGCTCTCCGCGGTCGCATTGACGACGTTGATGCTCGACAGGATCGAGCGGCTCGAGGCAAGGCTCAATGCGTTTATCACGGTGACGCCGGACCTGGCGCTCGAGCAGGCACAGCGAGCCGACTCGGAACTCGCCGGTGGTCACGACCGCGGACCGCTGCATGGGATACCGATCGCGATCAAGGATCTGATCGCGACCGAAGCGGTACTCACGACGGGTGGCGGCAAATACTACGAGGGCTGGATTCCGGACTCCGATGCCGCGGTCGTTGCGCGCCTGTCCGCTGCCGGCGCCGTGATGCTCGGCAAGACCAACCTGCACGAGATGGCATTCGGCTCGACTTCGATAAATCCGTATTACGGTGCGGTCTCCAATCCGTGGAGGCTGGATCATCATCCGGGTGGCTCCAGCGGGGGTTCGGCTGTCGCGGTAGCGGCGGGTATGGCGTATGCAGGGATCGGTACGGATACGGGCTGTTCGGTTCGCCAACCGGCGCAGTGTTGCGGCATCGTCGGGCACAAGCCCACGTTCGGTCTCGTCAGCAAAGCGGGCGTCCTGCCATTGATCGATTCGATGGACCACGTCGGTCCACTGACCAGGACCGTACGCGACGCGGCGCTCGTATTACACGCCATCCAGGGGCCGGACAGCGACGATCCACACGCGGTGGATCGTGCCGCGGACGATTATTTCACGCGGATCAGCGAGTCCCTCGATGGGACCGTGGTCGGCGTGCCCCGCCGATTCTTCTTTACCGGCGGCGATCCTGAGGTCATCGAACTCGTCGATCAGGCCCTGGAGACATTCAAGGCGCTCGGCGCAAAAGTCGTCGACAGCGATCTGCCGGACGTCGAGCGGGCGCTCGATGAAGCCGACGTGACCTTCTCCGAGATCGCGCATGCCCATGGAGATGCGCTGGCCGAAGACCCCGAAGCCTTCAGCGACGCGTTCCACCGTCGCTATGCGGGCGTGACCAAGTGGTCGGACAGTGATTACGAGACCGCCCAGGATTTCCGGCGTGAATTCAGAGAGAACGTGGCAGCGGTGATGAGCCAGTGCGATGTCCTGGCGATGCCGACATCGACGGTCGCCGCCGCGCCGATCGCAGAGCAGCCGCACGGTCATACGCTAGAGCGGCGCAAGAACGCCTGCATCTTCAATTTCACGGGGCAACCGGCGATCTCCGTCCCTTGCGGGTTCACGGCC
>JAZFPW010000193.1:0-4519 GCA_036444815.1 Gammaproteobacteria bacterium | reverse complement strand
TCGGTAGCGCCGAGTGACTCGAGATAACGCCGTTGTTCGCCCTTGCCGGTCAAAGCCGTCACCTGGTATCCGCGGGCGCTGAGCAGATCGATCGCGACGCTACCGACACCGCCAGTCGCCCCGGTGACAACGATGGGGCCGAGCTCGGGACGTTGTCCGTTGTGTTCCATGCGGTGAACGGCTAGCGCCGCGGTAAATCCCGCCGTGCCTAGCGCCATGACGGTGCGCGTGTCCATCGCGTCCGGGATATGCAGCGCGCACTCGCCGTTGACATGAGCCAGTTCCGTGTAACCGCCATCCCGGGTCTCACTCTGGCCGCAGCCGATCGCCAACACTTTGTCGCCGGGGCGGAAACGTTCATCGGCTGAATCTAGCACCTCTCCCGCCAGATCGATGCCGCCGATGAGTGGATACTCGCGAAGGATACGACTGGTTCCGGTCGCGGCAAGCGCGTCTTTGTAGTTGATGCCCGAGTACTCGACCCGGACAAGAATGTTGCCGGGTTCGAGTTCATCTCGCGTCAATGTCTCCAACTCGCCGCGAACGTTTCCATCCCTCAAGTGAATGCGATACGCACGAAACTTTTTATCCATGGTGGCGGTAGCGAGCCAGATGAGCCCGCGCTCGGAGAGAACGGAGCGGATCGGTATGGTAGAGTGGCCACGCCCGAATAGCTAGGCGGCCGCTACCTAAACAACGACCGATTACGCTGTGACCTCTGCGACGAATCTACCGAGCGCCGGTCTTCTGACCGTCAACCTCGACGCGCTAGCCCGAAATTATCGCCTGCTGAAAAAGACTGCGGCGCCTGCCGAATGCGGAGCGGTCGTAAAAGCGAACGCCTATGGACTCGGCGTCGAGCCGGTTGCGAACTGTCTGCTCGAAGAAGGTTGTCGGCATTTTTTCGTCGCCACGGTAGAGGAGGGGCTCGAGCTCCGACAGAAGATCACGACGGCAGAGATCTACGTCATGGCCGGGGCTCAAGCGGGGGAGGAACGTACGCTTCGCGATGCTGATCTGATCCCGGTGCTCAATTCCTATGAGCAGATAGAGCGCTGGATAGAACTCGGCGACGCGAAACGTTTTCCAGTCATCGTTCATGTCGACACCGGCATGACCCGTCTGGGTCTGGATACGCGGGAAGTTGATCGCTTCGCGCACGACACGCGCGCTTCGAACGGACTGGAGATCTCGTACCTGATGACTCATCTGGCCTGTGCGGACGAACCAGACAACCCCGTTAATCGTGAGCAGGTCGAGCGTTTCGAGCGCTACTGCCGGCAGCTACCTGCCGCCAAGACGTCCATCGGGAACTCTGCCGGTCTACTGACGGCCGAGGCGTATCGAGGTGATCTCGTGCGTCCGGGAATTGCGCTCTACGGGGGTAACCCGTTCTCTGCTGCGCCGAACCCCATGGAAGTCGTAGCTACGCTGCAGGCGCCGGTGCTGCAGGTGCGGGAAGTAACGACGGCCACGACCGTAGGCTATGGCGCGACGCATCGGACAGACGCTACGGCTCGGCTGGCGACGGTCGGCGTCGGCTACGCTGACGGTATTCCGCGTTCGCTCGGCAATAGCGGGGAGGCGTATCTCGGTAACGTCCGCGTTCCGATCGTGGGGCGTGTCTCCATGGATCTTCTGACGTTGGACGTCTCGGCCGTGGCCGGCCAGAACGTGTACCCCGGTGCGCGCGTTGAGCTTATCGGCAAGAACATCCTCCTGGACGAAGCGGCAAGGACAGCGGGGACGATCGGCTACGAGCTCTTGACGGGCTTCGGCGCCAGGTGGGAGCGTCGCTACGTGCGCGATTGATCGCGACTCAATACACCTCCACCATGCAACGCTCGGTGGAGCGCACGGCGCGGCGAACCTGTTGCAAGTCCCAGTCATCGGGATTCGTCTCGGCGAGCGGGCTCTTGGTCGTGAAATAGCCATCCGCGAGGCCATGCCGCGCCAACGACTGGAAGATGCCACTCTGCATGCCGGCGAGTCCGCAGATATAGACAAGCGTTCGAGGATCGCCCAGTAGCGGCGAAAATTCATCGATGCGTTGATCCAGCAGGTGGTGGACATAGAGGCCGCGGCCGCCGTCCGCCTGAGTCTCTCTGCTGATGGCGGTGTGGTAGTGAAAGTTGTCGTGTTCGGCCGCGAGGCGCGCGAACAGATCGTCGTAGATTAAATCGGTAGTGTAGGGAGTCCCCATGATCAGGTGGATCTGACTCGTGCACGGCTCGGCCGGCCGGACGAGAAGCTCCATGATCATCCCGCGAAACGGCGCAATGCCCGTCCCGGTGGCGACGAACAGATAATCGTGCTCGTTCGTATTCACAGGAAACAGGAAACGCTTGCCGTTGGGGCCGGTAACCTTCACTTCATCGCCAGGCCGAAGATCGCAGAGATAGTTGCTGCACACGCCCAGGAATAGCCTGTGGTTCTCGGCATCGTCGCCGCTTTGCTGCGGTGTGCACTCGTCGATAACACGTTTCGTCGTCGTGGAGATGACTTTTCCAGATCCGTCTTCTCCGGAGCTGGGGCAAGCGAGCGAATACAGTCGGACCTTATGGGGTTTGCCCTGTTCGTCCTCCCCGGGCGCCATGACGCCGAACGCCTGGCCGACGAGGCAGTTGTTCTCCAGCGGCGTGCCCGAGATGTCGATCGCCGTGTGCCTGACGAAGCTCGCCAATTTGCCTCGTATGCACGAATCGTTCGAGACGATGACGCCGGTAACGGGTTCGGCCACCGAGACCAGTTTCAGCTTCGGTTCCGGCAGGACGGGGGCGGAGTTGGTTGTCGTCATAGAGTTAGCCTGTAGGTTGGCAGTCGCGTTATCGGGTCCTTCGCTAGGAGGTCTTCAGAGCCATCAACGGCGGTTCGCCATCGACCTCGCCGGCGCTGAGTTGCGGCTCCTCGCCGGCCGTCCACGCAGGGACCGTGAAGTGTACCCTGCGGCGAACCGGCGGGCCGGCCTCAGCAAAATACTCCAGGGGTTCGAGAATCGTGACGAATTCTACCTCCAGTTGCTCGGGCGAGAAATGCGCAACGAAGTAGCCGAGCCCGTCCGTATCTGCGTAGCTAAGGTGGGGATTGACTGCGGGATCGGCGGCCCGCAGCGCGATGTCGGGATCTCCGGTCTCGCCGAGACGAGCCGCGGCGTCCGCGCCGAACAACAGCCAGGCGTTGAGCGCGGGCATGACGGCCTGGCCATAGCCGAACTTCGTGCCGTCGAAATGTACGCGTGAGTCGAGTTCCGGCGTGCCGCGTGTCGTGTTGCGCTGATTCTTCATTCGCGGGCCGCTCGTGACGCCGGAGCCGATGAACTCTGGGAGTACACCGACCGGGTCCGCGCCGTCGAAATCATCGTAGACCAACCCTGCGAAGTGCGCGTGGCGATCTCCCGTGACGGAGACGACGTTGGTCAACGACTGTTCCCTGATGAAAGTCATCAGTTCCCGCCGTTCGATCGGGTAGCCATCCCAGGTGTCGTGCCACCACACGTCATTGATGTTGCCGTGGTCGCGGAAGCGCATATCGAAGCCGAAGCGCATCAGCGGGACATTGTTGCAGAGAAGTTGCCATCGAGCGGTGCTTCGTCGTAAAGACTCCTTGAGCCAGGCTTTCTGCTCGGCTCCGAGCAGCGAGCCGCGGGGCGCGTCTTTGCGGTTATTCGCTATCGCGACGCCATCGAGTTCGACGGTATCCGGGGGATCGCCGCCGTTCGCGGTTCGTCCGGCGTTCTGGGTCTCGATGAGGCCGACGGGGACGGGAGAAGGCGTGATGAAATTCGCGCCCTGTATCGACTCGTCCAGGCCGCGAGGCCCGCGGTAGCTACGGCCATCGACGATCAGAAATTCGACGACATCGCCCCAACTGAGACTGCGATAGATCGACATCGAGGCAATGGCCGCCAGGTTATTCGGTTCGCGGCTTAAATAATCCGCGTCGAACTCATCCAGGGCGACGTCTTCAACCTGTGTGAAAGAAAAATCCTGTGCGGGATTGTCGCCGCTGAAACCCGCGGGCGCGCGTGTCAGCGCCGCGGGTACGTACTCGAACCAAGCCTGGTTGCTACTCACCTTGCGACTCTGCGCGGGGCCGGATGGGTGGAAGCTCTGCCAGGCATCGTTATAGAACTCGTGATCGTCCCACGTGCACACCCAGGGGAACGCAGCACGGGCGTCCAACAGATCCGGATCGGAGAGGTAAACTCGATAGTGCTCGCGATAATCCTCCAGGGATTCTGCTGCGAGTGGGACGCCGGGCTGAACGGCGCCCTTCGACGGTAACCCCTGGAAGCGTCGGTGTGCCCCGTCCGCGTTCGTCACGATCACGACCTGGTCGTTAAGATCGGTGACGTCCCGCCGATTATTCACCTCGTAGATGAAGTCTCCGAGATGGAGTATGACGTCGATCTTGCGATCCGCGGGCGCCTGCTCGTCGTCCAAGAGCAAGCGTCGATAGGCACTGAAATGACCTTCCTCGTAATGCTGGCACGAAAACACGGCCGCTGTGAGCGTCGCCG
>JAZFPW010000192.1:0-6260 GCA_036444815.1 Gammaproteobacteria bacterium | reverse complement strand
TGAACAGCGCGATCTTGGCCCTCTGTTCCGCCGGAAGCGGTCTCTCCGATCGACATACGAGGATATCCGGCTGTATCCCGATCGAGCGCAATTCCTTGACCGAGTGCTGTGTGGGCTTCGTCTTGATCTCCGACGAAGCTGCAATGTACGGCACCAGCGTCAGGTGAATGAAGATCGCCCGATCCCGCCCGAGCTCCACGCCCATCTGGCGTATGGCTTCGAGAAAGGGCAGCGACTCGATGTCGCCGACGGTTCCGCCGATTTCGACCAGGCAGACATCCGCGTCACCCGCGCCGCTCTGTACGCTCTTTTTTATTTCATCGGTAATATGCGGAATGACCTGAACAGTCGCCCCGAGATAATCCCCACGCCGCTCCTTGGCGATAACGTTGCTGTAAATTCGGCCGGTCGTGAAGTTGCTGTCGCGGCCAGTCTTCGTGCCGACGAACCGTTCGTAGTGACCGAGATCCAGGTCCGTCTCGGTACCGTCCTCGGTGACGAAGACTTCGCCATGTTGAAAGGGACTCATCGTCCCCGGGTCGACGTTGATGTACGGATCGAGCTTCATCAGCCGGACCGTCAAGCCGCGCGTCTCGAGGATGGCCCCCAACGACGCGGCGGTAATGCCCTTACCTAAGGATGAAACGACACCCCCGGTGATGAAAATAAATCGCGTCATGACCCGTCCCTGTTGGCTGCGAATTGTCTAGCAGTCGTGGAAAAATCCGTGTCCGGGACCCCTCTACGACCCTCGAATCCGCTCGGCTGATGCATTGCAGACGGTATTACAAACTACCAAAAGTTCCGGGCCACCGCCACTACCCCGCCTATCCAGCCGCCTTGCGGCGCGCAAGAGGGTCAGTTGACGGGCGGGTGGTCGCTCCAGTCCACGCGCCAGGCCGGTCCGCCGGCCTCGACCTCCCGGACTTCATCGCTTAGCCACAGATCCCCGACGGCGACCAGCGCTGAGTCGCGGTAGAGCAACGGAATACGGGCGCGCATCCACGGCACGACACCCGCCAGCTGCAGCCATTTCTTCAGTTTGCGCGAATGGCGTTCCTGGAGCGGCTTGAAGCGCTCGCCACCGACTCGGAACCGAACCGTCAACCCGTGTTGAGCCCAGCTGTCCGGCAGCCCCGGGCCGTCGGTACGGCATAGCTCGAGTCGGCCTTCGGGACCTTGCCACGAGTTGCTGTGATTCACAGAGCCCCGATAATCCGGTCCGGAGAGTGGCGCCATCGGCCTGAACAGGTAGAGCTGTCCGCGAAAAATCCGCCCCTCGCCGCCCGGCCACTGTACCTGCGTCTGCGCGTCCGGCCGTGTGACGTCAGCGGCCGCAAGCAGCCCTTCCAGTTGCTTGGCGCTGGGTATGGGCAAGCCGAGCTCGAGAATCAGATAGCGGAGCAGATTCGCGCGCCTTGCGACGCTTAACTCACGCAGATCGGCCTGAGAGATTCGGCCAGCGGTCTTCACGCAGGCCGAGTCCTCTAACGCGACCGAGTCGAGAATTTCCTGAGCATCGATCATCTGCCGCGCAGCACGCCCGGCCGTCACTGCCGCACTTGGCCAGCGGAGTTGCAGGCGCGAGACGACCTCCCGCCGCAGGTAGTTCCGGTCGAAACGTGGGTCGGAGTTCGTCGGATCCTCCACCCAGCGCAGGCCCCAATCTTTGCCGATGCCAACAATCTCTTCCTTGGACATCATCAGCATGGGCCGCCCGAGGTAACCGGGGCCCAGACGGGCGAACGGCGCAATGCCGCGCAGACCCTTGACGCCGCTACCTCGTAGTAGCCGTAACAGAACCGTTTCCAGCTGATCATCGCTGTGGTGCGCCGTCAGCAACAGCTCCGCCGGCTCCATCATCTCGCTGAGCGTCGCGTAACGAACCTCACGCGCAGACGCCTCCAGGCTTCGGCCACGCGCGTCGTGGATCTCAACCTGCCGGCAATCGAAAGTGACACCCAACTCAGCCGCGATCTGACGGCAGTGCTGCGCCCAGCGCTCCGAGTCCGGATGCAGCCCATGATTGATATGCACAGCGTGGATGGGCGTTCCGATGTCCAATCGCGTGAGTGCCGTCAACAAGACGGTCGAATCCAACCCGCCGCTGAACGCGACGCCGAGACGGGGCGTATCCGGCATCATTGGAAAATGCCCGAGTGCAAGCTCTAGTTTCTTAAGGAACGGTTCCATAAAGCGAACGCCGCCGGCGAGTTAGACACAATTGCGATCCGGACTCCATGACACGGTGACCGTACCAGTCTATGCGCGTATCGCTCAGCCCTCTTTATAGACTCCATAGGACATGAGGCGGCTACGACGCCGCTCGAGCAACTGCTCCGTCGACAAGGCCTGGACCTCGGACAAGGCATTCAGCAAAGCGTTCTTGATCGTCTCCGCCATCGCTTGGGGATCCCGGTGCGCGCCGCCCAGGGGCTCAGGAATCACGCCGTCCACCAGGCCCAGCTTCTGCAAGCGTTCGGCGGTAATACCCAACGCCTCGGATGCAGCCTCCGCTTTCTCCGGGCTCTTCCACAGAATCGACGCGCAGCCCTCCGGTGATATTACCGAATAGATGCCGTACTGAAGCATCAGCATTCGGTCCGCGACGCCGATAGCAAGCGCGCCACCCGAACCGCCTTCGCCGATGACTATGCTGATGATCGGCGTCTTCAGACCGGCCATACTGAACAGATTGCGCGCGATCGCCTCGCTCTGCCCCCGTTCCTCCGCCCCGACTCCGGGATAGGCCCCCGGCGTGTCGATAAGACTGATCAGGGGTAAGTGAAATTTTTCGGCCGTTCTCATCAAACGCAAGGCTTTACGATAGCCTTCCGGCCTGGCCATGCCGTAGTTTCGCCTGACTCGCTCTTTGGTATCGCGCCCCTTTTGATGACCGATAATCATCACAGGCTGCCCTTCCAGGCGGCCGATTCCCCCGATTAATGACTTATCGTCCGCGTACATTCGGTCTCCATGCATCTGCTGGAAGTCGGCAAAGCACAGACGAACGTAGTCCAACGTATACGGGCGATGAGGATGACGCGCGAGCTGAGCAATCTGCCACGCGGAGAGCTTTGAGAAGATGCTCTCCGTCAGCGAATCGCTCTGACGCCGGAGGCGTGCGATCTCCTCGCTAATATTCAGCTCGGAGTCATCGCCGACGAACCGGAGCTCGTCGATCTTCGCCTCAAGCTCCGCAATCGGTTGTTCGAAATCGAGAAACTTCACGTCCATCCGCGGACCTTACCCTCAAGCCCCGAAAGCTGACAAGTCTGCAGCGAAAATCGCGACGGGGCCATCGCTCCTATGACAGGTGCCTGGGATAGTGAATCGAATAGTGCTCCTCACCCACTAGCCGCGCCAGCCGTTCACGGAGCTCTCGTGTCGGCCGTACCGTCCATCCCTGACCTAGTGTGAGCGAAGCCTTAGCCGCAGGACCTGCATACTCAACACAGACCTCACACCGTCCCTGTGTAAACGGTTTCAGCGTCTCGCGTAGCGTACGCACAAACTCCTGGCCCTCTCCCTCGGACTTCCAGTGTATTGTCAGTCTTCGGGCAGATTCCTCGATCGCCTCATCCACCGAGCGCACGCTCTTCGCTGTAACGCGCCACGCATTTAAGAAATCATCGAATCGCAGCTGACCGTTCACCACGAGCACCGAGTCCTTGGTTATTAGATGTCCGTACTGCGCGTACGCTTCGTCGAACAGGGTCACTTCGACGCGATCCGTGTTGTCGTCCAGACGCACCGACACCCTGTTTCCCCGGCGAAAGATGTCCATCACGAGCCCTGCGATGATGACGTCTTTGCGCGAACGGAATTGTCCGCCGTCGCTGGGTAACGCGCCGATGACGTTCGAGATTGAACCGTCTGTAAAGCACTGACAGTGCCTCGCATACTGATCGAACGGGTGACCGGACAGATAGAGGCCGAGACTTTCGCGCTCCGCGGCCAGCCGTTCACGCTCGTTCCACTCCCTGACCGGAGTCAGCAGGTGCTCGAGGCCGCCGTCATCGCCCTGCTCTGCGAACAAAGCGGCCTGTCCCGCGGCCGTCGCGTGCGCGGAGCGCTCCGCTAGCCTCAGCGCATCGGGGACAGCGTTCAGCAGCGTCGGCCGATTGGCGCCGAGGCCGTCCAACGCACCCGACCGTGCCAGTGCCTCGAGAACCCGCCGATTGAGTTTGTGTTGATCGACGCGACGGCAGAGGTCGAACAGATTGGCGAACGGGCCATTCGCGTCACGCTCCCGGACGAGATTCTCGATGACACCCCGGCCGACACCTTTGATCGCGCCAAGGCCATACGTGACGGAATTCCTGCCGCCCACGGTAAATTCGTAAGCCGAGACATTCACATCGGGCCGCTCGAGTGCGATTCCCATCTGAGTGCAGTCGTCTTTGAGCAGCACGAGCCTGTCGGTATTGTCCATATCCGCGGTCAACACGGCGGACATCAGGGCTTCGACGTGATGGGCCTTCAGCCAGGCGGTCTGGTACGCGACGAGCGCATAGGCTGCGGAGTGCGATTTGTTGAATCCGTAACCCGCAAATTTCTCCATTAAATCAAAGACATAACTAGATTTTCTCTCGTCGATTCCCTTCCGGGATGCGCCTTCGACGAAGATAGAACGCTGCTGGGCCATCTCCTCGGGTTTCTTCTTCCCCATCGCACGCCGCAGCAAGTCCGCACCGCCGAGCGAGTAACCCGCCATGACCTGAGCGATCTGCATGACTTGCTCCTGATAGAGAATGACTCCGTAGGTGCTCTTCAGGATCGGTTCAAGTGTGGGGTGAAAATAGTCGATCGGGTCGCGATTGCGACCGTGCTTGCGGTCGATAAACTCTTCGACCATGCCCGATTGCAATGGCCCAGGACGAAACAGCGCGAGGATCGCTACCAGGTCGTCAAAGTGATCGGGTTGCAGGCGCTTGATCAGATCGCGCATCCCGCGAGACTCCAGCTGGAACACCGCAGTCGTCTGACCTCTCTTCAACAGCGCGTAGGCCGCCGGATCATCCAGAGGAATCTCAGCAATGCGAATGGCGTCAAGTTTCTCCGTCTGGCGCTGTCGGTTGATGGCGTTGATCGCTCGATCGATGATGGTCAGCGTCTTCAATCCCAGGAAGTCGAACTTGACGAGGCCGACCGACTCCACATCATCCTTATCGAACTGGGTCAGTGTATTGCCATCCGACTCACTGTACAGTGGCATGAAGTCCGTTAGCGGCGACGGTGCGATCACAACTCCGCCCGCATGAGTCCCTGCGTTGCGCACCAAGCCCTCGAGCGGGCGGGCGAGATCCATCAGCGTACGGACCTCGTCCTCGCTCTCGTACGCCTTTCTGAGCTCATCGCTGTCGGTCAGTGCTTTGCCTAGCGTAATGCCGAGCTCCGGCGGAATCAGCTTGGCGATGCGGTCAACGTAACCGTACGGCATGCCCAGCACGCGGCCGACGTCCCTAATGACGGCTCGGGCAGCCATCGTGCCGAATGTAATGATCTGCGACACCCGGTCCGCGCCGTACCGCTGCGTGACGTACTCGATGACCCGGTCTCGACCTTCGATACAGAAATCGATATCGAAGTCCGGCATGGACACTCGCTCGGGATTGAGAAAGCGCTCAAACAGTAACTCGTGCACGATCGGATCCAGATCCGTGATGCCTAATACATAGGCCACCAGGGACCCGGCGCCGGACCCACGGCCCGGACCGACGGGGATCGCGTTCGTCCTGGCCCAGCCGATGAAGTCTGCAACAATGAGAAAATAGCCCTCGAATCCCATCGCGCAGATCACGTCGAGCTCGTGGTCCAGCCGCTCTGCGTAGCGAACTGCCGCGGATGATTCTAGGCCTGGTAAGCGAGTCCGCAGCCCCTCGTGGACCTGCGCTCTCAGATACGCACCCGCTGTCGTCCCCTCAGGTAGCTGGAATTCGGGCATGAACACGTTCCCCGACTCCATCTGCCAGTTGCAGCGCTTCGCAATCTCGACACTATTCGCCAACGCCTCGGGGATGTCCCGGAAGAGATCTGCCATTTCCTCTGGCGATTTCAGATATTGGTGCTCGCTGTACTCTTTAGGTCTACCCGGCTCGTCGAGGATTCGGCCCTGTTGGATGCAGATTCGGATCTCGTGCGACTCGAAATCCTGCCGAGTGAGAAAACGTACATCGTTGGTGGCGACGACGGGCACACGTTCGACGCTGGCCAGATTAACCGCTTTCGAGAGATATGCACTCTCGTGAGGCCGACCG
>JAZFPW010000191.1:0-5542 GCA_036444815.1 Gammaproteobacteria bacterium | reverse complement strand
CGCAAATGCTTAAAAAGATAATTGCAGCAGTTAAGGGTATTAGTGAAGTAAGGGCGTGGCAAAAAGAGTTTGACGGGAAGGCACCGAAGGCGGGTGCTCATGCGCCCGATTTCGAGTTGTCTGATGTAAATGGAGAGAACTCGATCAGGTTGTCACACTTCTTTGGCCAACGACCTATAGTTCTGGTGTTTGGTAGCTTTTCCTGACCGCCTTTCGTGGCCGGGGCCGTGAGCCTTCGAGATCTCTATCGGGACTATAATGACAGAGTCCAATTCATACTCGTCTACACGCGGGAAGCTCATCCGACTGATGGGTGGTATATGGGTGATCACGATATCCGTAATCATCAATCCATGGAGGAACGTCGTGAGGTGGCGGGCATGTGTGAAGTCGCACTGCAATATGGCATCAAGACTTACGTAGACGAGATGGATGACGCCGTGTCGAAATCATATGCTTCTATGCCTGATCGTCTCTATCTAATCGGCATGGATGGTAGCGTAGTTTATGCTGGCGGAAAGGGCCCGTTCGGATTCAAGCCGCCTGAGCTAGGAAAAGCGATAGACGAATATTTAGTGCAAGTCGAAGCGACGGACGAGATAGAAGCGAGAACGTCGTTAACCGTTAACGAATGACCGCTTTTGGCCGGAAGCGGACATTCAGACCCCGAGATCTAGTGGCGCGGAGTGGATATTGGGATACTTCACCGTCACTGGGTGTTGGAAGGATGGAGCATGGATAACAAACCCGAAGTTTCGTCTGGGCAGTGGATCAAAATCGGCAACAGAGATGCCGTTGTTTGCAACGTCCATGCGGACCATATCGAGGTCGTGTATCTAGATGGGAGGAACCGCGCCATCAACGAGGATATCGCGTGGGACGGTAGCCAATGGACGTTCAAACGCCCTGGGCCTAGCGGTGGCTACGCGGACAAATATCCCCGCCTCTACGAGTACCTATCGATATTGCGCCGCGGTTCACACGCCAATACAACTCAGCGAGATTCCTGGATAGGGGAATGACCGCTTATGGCGACAGCAGCCGTCGGTTAACAGCTTGAATTCAACTCCGAAGTGCAACGGTGAGTTGAATTCAAGCAGTTTATATGCAGGCTTCTGTTCAAGTATGCCAAGAGGGCGCCATTTGAGAAGGATGAAAAGCGCCTGAAAAATACGCCGCGCGTAACCATTTGTTTTTGTTGGTGCCGGGAGAGAGACTTGAACTCTCACACTGTTACCAGTACCGGATTTTGAATCCGGCGCGTCTACCAATTCCGCCATCCCGGCATGAGATCGATCGGTTATCCTCCGATCGCGAAGCGGCGGTAAGTTTGACACAGGATGCCGCCGGCCGTCATCGGCCCCTCCGCGCTCTCGACCGGTCCGGAGCCGCAGGCTTGAAAGCGATGCGTGGCCTGGGATCCGTGCCGCGACGACCATCCTGTGCAACCTTTTCCGGCCACCGCGCATCTAACGGTCGAGAACATGGGAAAACACATGCCACAAGTGGACCCCGCCATCGTAGCGGGCGCCCAACGAGGGGACCGCGCCGCGCACGGGCGGCTGTTCGAGGCGTACTCGCCGATGGTCTACACGCTCGCGCGGCGAATCTTGGTCTCGGAGGCATTGGCCGAAGATGCGTTGCAGGAGACGTTCGTTGAAGTTATTCGCAAGATCCAGACCTTTCGAGGAGAAGCGGATGTCGGGTTTTGGATTCGACGCATCGCGGTAAATAAATGCCTGATGCACCTACGTTCGAGCTGGACGTCTCGCCGCGCGGACATTGACGTTACGGACATCCCATGTCCTCGTGGCGGTGATCAGCACGCCGATCACCAGATCGCGCTGGAGTCGGCGCTGGCGAAAATCACCGCGACGGCCAGGACGGTCGTCTGGCTGCACGACGTTGAGGGTTATACCCACAAGGAGATCGCCGGGCTCATGGGCAGGACGGCGAGTTTTTCTAAATCACAACTGGCGAGAGCCCACGAACGGCTGCGAGGCTACCTGGAAGGCGATCCCGTTGAGGATGGTTCACAGTTATGTACCCCAGTATTGAAAACTTGCTGAAGATTAGAGACGGTGAGCCCGTGGACGCGGACGCGCAAGCGTACGTCGAGGCGGACCCGAGCGCGAGCGCGGAGTTGCGACGATTGCGGCAGACCCAACAGGCGCTACAGGATCTGCCGGGTTTTGAGCCGCCGGCCGGCGTCTGGGAACGCGTTTCGCTAGCGGTCGAGGAAGACGCCGCACGTCGAACTCGTCGCGCTTGGCATTGGCCATTGCGCGGCGCGATAGCGGCGAGTGTCGCAGTCCTTGCCGTCCTGCTCGTCACTCGTTCGCCGGACGTATCCCCGCCGATGGAGACGGGGCCCGCCACGATCGTGGCGGGCGCGGCGCCGACCGAGCGCAGCACCGAAATCACGGGCACGCCGTCCTACGCCTCTCTGGCGGCGGAGTCGGCGCGCTTGGAGCGTACGCTGGGCAGTATCACCTATCAGCCCAGACTCATGCGGGCCAGTACGGCCAGCACGATCACGGCATTAGAGGATCGCATCGCCTTGCTCGATGATCGCCTGATGTTTTCGAACAGACTCGACCTGAGCCCGCGACAGAAAGAGGCCCTGTGGCGGCAGCGTGTCGATACGATCAATGCACTCGTTTATGTGCGTTACTCTCGAGCGCAACGTTCCGGCCGTTAGCCGCATCCATAGAGAGAAGCTACCCGTTTTTGGAGATAGACCCATGAGAACAACAGCAGTTCTAGCGAGTGCCCTGATGCTGACCGGCGGCCTTGCGTTGGCCGGCACGGCGAGCGCCCAGGAGAACCCCGAATTCAATAATGCCCAGCATGAACTCGAGCTGGCGCGAGAGCGACTCGTGGCCGGCGCGCGAGAGCTTGCTCGGCTGTCTGCACAAGCCAACGCGCCGGTGATCGGCGGCGTGATCCAGGACTTTCACGCGACGGCCCGCAGAGCGCAGTTGGGCATCAACATCGAGGATAGCGGCGACGGTGTTCTGGTGGCCGGCGTGAGTCCGGGCGGACCCGCCGACGAGAGTGGCGTCGAGACCGGCGACATGATTATTGCGATCGATGCCGCGGCGCTGACCGGTAGCGGAGTCAGCTCCCCGTCCGAAATTTTGATCGGGCAGATGGCTCATGTGAACCCGGGAGAAGTCGTCGTGCTGAGAATCATTCGCGATGATGAGGAGACTGACATCGAGGTCGAGGCGCGCCCATTTGCGGCGCAGTACTTTATAGGCCCGGGCGGCCCCGACGGCCCGTTTCCGCAAGGCGACTTCCGTACGCGCCCGCCGTTGCTGCAGTCGTTCGATTTTACGATCCCCGTCGGTCGCTGGGCCGACATGGAATTGGTGGAGCTGACACCGTCCCTCGGCGCCTATTTCGGCACAGACGAGGGCATTTTGGTGGTTAGTGCACCGTCAGACGATGCGTTACAACTGCAGGATGGTGATGTCATTGTCGAGATCGGCGGTCGCAAGCCAACGAGTACCGCGCATGCGATGCGAATTCTAGGCAGCTTCGAACCCGGAGAGACGCTGGAGCTCACGATTATGCGAAATCAGCGTCGACAGACTCTGGAGCTCGAATTGGCTGCCCGTGGTCGGAGAGGTTAACCAGTTACGCCCGTAGCCCCTACGGTAATTTTGCCGGCTCAAGTAGCCGGCTTTTTTTTTCGAGCCAGGTCGTCCGGTCGCGATAGAATTCCGGCCCCATGGACCGCAGCGCCTTTCATTATGAGCTCCCTCCGGAGCTCATCGCACAAGAGCCTCTGCCCGAACGCACCGGGAGCCGGCTTCTGATCCTGGACGGGGGGAGCGGACAGTGCCGGGACCGGCAGTTCTTGGATCTTGTGGAGTTGCTACGACCGGGCGATCTACTCGTATTGAATGACACACGTGTGATTCTGGCGCGGTTGCACGGCCACAAGGACAGCGGTGGCCGCATCGAGGTCCTGATCGAGCGCATCACCGGGCTCAGGACCGCTCAGGCACAGATCAGGGCGAGTAAGTCCCCGCAGCCCGGCAGCGAGTTGCGCCTACCCGGCGACGCAGTAGCCCGCGTCGAGGGGCGCGCCGACGGCTTTTTCGAGCTGAGCTTCGATCGGGACCTTAAGCCTTACCTGAATCGCCACGGCGAGGTCCCGTTGCCGCCGTATATTGGCCGCGCGCCGACGGCGGCGGACGAAACGCGCTACCAAACCGTATTCGCGCGCGAAGCGGGCGCCGTAGCGGCGCCGACGGCTGGGCTGCACTTCGACGCGGAACTCCTGGCTCGGTTGGGGCGGCTCGGCGTAGAACACGCCTTCATCACTCTGCACATCGGCGCCGGCACGTTCGCGCCCGTTCGCACGATACGCGTCGAGGATCATCGCCTCCACGAGGAGCGCGCAGCCGTGCCGAAAGAACTCTGTGAGCGCATCGAACAGACGAGGGCAGCCGGTGGCCGCGTCGTCGCGGTCGGGACGACCAGTGTGCGGGCACTCGAGAGCGCCGCGCTGGGCGGTACGTTGGCGGCCTTCGATGCGGAGACCGACTTGTTCATCTATCCTGGTTTCCGGTTTCAGGTGGTAGATGCCATCGTGACGAACTTTCATCTACCGGAGTCAACCCTGCTGATGCTGGTGGCTGCCTTCGCGGGCCGCGAGCCGGTGCTGGCCGCCTATGAGCACGCCGTCGCCCAGCGGTATCGCTTCTTCAGCTACGGCGATGCGATGTTCGTGACGCGCGCCAGCGATAGCGGCCCGGCATGAAGTTCGAGCGCCTTCAGTCTGATGGAGTGGCGCGTCGCGGACGGCTGAGTTTCCGCCGCGGTGTCGTCGACACGCCGGCGTTCATGCCGGTGGGTACTCACGGGAGCGTGAAGGCGATGACACCGGAGGAGCTGCGTAGTGTTGGCAGCCAGATTATCCTCGGCAACACGTTTCATCTGATGCTACGGCCGGGCGTCGAGGTTATCTCGGCCCACGGCGGGTTGCACGGCTTTATGCACTGGGAAGGGCCGATACTGACCGATTCCGGCGGCTTCCAGGTCTTCAGCCTCGAGTCCCTGCGCGAGATCAGCGAGGAAGGCGTGGAGTTCAGGTCGCCGGTCGATGGCGATCTCGTCAAACTCACGCCCGAGACGTCGATCGAGGTACAGCACGAACTCGATGCCGATGTCGTTATGGTCTTCGATGAGTGCACTCAGTATCCCGTCGACCCCGAGGCTGCGAGACGCTCCATGGAGCTGTCGCTGCGTTGGGCGCGACGCAGCCGCGACACGTTCGACCGCGTTAAGGAAGGTAGCGACGGCGATTCGGTGCTGTTCGGTATCGTCCAGGGCGGTATCTACCCGGAGCTTCGGCGGGAGTCGCTGCAGGGCCTGACCGAGATCGGCTTCGACGGTTACGCACTCGGTGGCCTGGCCGTCGGCGAGCCCGAGGACGAACGCCTCGAGGTTCTCGAAGATATCGAACCGACGTTGCCCGTCGAGCGGCCGCGCTACCTGATGGGTGTGGGGACACCGGACGATCTGATCA
>JAZFPW010000190.1:0-6641 GCA_036444815.1 Gammaproteobacteria bacterium | reverse complement strand
GCCCTGATCCTGATAGTGTTTAAGCACCATCGAAACGAGATAGAGGTTGCTTAGTACGTCGCCCAGGCGGGCCGAGAGGAGTTCCCTGCGCTTCAGCTCGCCACCCAGGATGAGCATGGCGACGTCGGCCGTGAGCGCGAATGACGCGCTGTATCGATTCACGAGTTGGTAGTAACGGCGAAGCCAGCCACTCGCCGGGACCGCGGTGAATCTGGACAGCGTCAGCCCCATCACCAGTGAACGCACGGCGTTCGAGATCGCATAACCGATGTGTTTGAACAGCAGCCGATCGAAGTCGACGAGTCCGCGTTCCTGATCGTCGTCCGCCGCCGCTTCGAGCTCCGCGAGAACGAACGGATGGCAACGGACGGCGCCCTGGCCGAAGATAATCAGATTCCGAGTCAGAATGTTCGCGCCTTCGACCGTGACGCCGATCGGCGCGATCTGGTAGTTGCGGGCGAGGTAATTCTTGGGCCCGAGCATGATGCCCTTGCCGCCATGGATGTCCAGCGAATCGTTGGCGATAGCCCGTGCGAATTCGGTGTTGTGGTACTTCAATATGGCGGTCGGGACGGCCGGCTTCTCGCCTGCATTCAGTGCCGCGCAGGTAACACGGGATGCCGCTGTCATGATGTAAGTGGTCCCGGCCATTCTCGCCAGGGCCTCGCCGACGCCGTGAAATTTCCCAATCGGGAGATTGAACTGCCGGCGGATGCGCGCGTAAGCGCCGCTCGCGTACACGGCACCCATCGAGCCGCCGAGCGCATTGCTGGGTAGCGTGATGCCGCGCCCGACCGACAATAGCTCGACCAACATTCGCCAGCCCTGGCCGGCCATCTCCGGCCCGCCGATGATCGAGTCCAACGGGGCGAACACGTCCTTGCCCTGGGTGGGACCGTTTTGAAATGGGATATTGATCGGGAAGTGTCGGCGACCGATTTTCACGCCGGGAAGATTCGTCGGGATCAATGCCGCCGTGATGCCGTAGGCGTCCCGGTCGCCGATCAGATGGTCCGGGTCATAGAGCTTGAAGGCGAGTCCGAGCACGGTCGCAATGGGGGCTAGCGTGATATAGCGCTTATCCCAATTCAGGCGAATACCGATGATTTCTTTATCTTCGTAGGTGCCCTTACAGACTACGCCCGAGTCTACGATCGCGGTGGCGTCGGAACCCGCGCGTGGGGAGGTCAGGGCGAAGCACGGAATCTCTTTGGCCGAAGCGAGTCCGGGAAGCCAGCGTTGTTTCTGCTCGTCGGTACCGTAGTGCAATAGCAGTTCGGCCGGGCCCAGGGAGTTAGGGACACCGATCGTGGAAGCTGCGGTCACGTTGCGCGAAGCGATCTTCGTCAAGACCATCGAGTTCGCTTGCGGCGAGAAACCGAGGCCACCGTAGTCCGTCGGGATGATCATGGCGAAGAAGCGTTCTTGCTTGATAAACGCCCAGACGTTCTCCGGGAAATCGAGCAGCCTGTGCGACACCTCCCAGTCGTCGAGCATGCGACACAGCTCTTCGGTTGGGCCATCGAGAAACGCTTGCTCTTCGTCGGTCAACTTGGGCGCCGGCAGTCCGGTCAGCTTGCTCCAGTTCGGCATGCCGGAGAACAGCTCACCCTCCCACCAGACACTACCGGACTCCAGTGCGTCACGTTCCGTACGGGAGAGCGACGGCACCATCGTGCGAAACATGTCCAGCAACGGCTGGGTCAGGTACTCGCGCCGCAGCGCTTCGACGTTTAGCGCCGCCAGCGGAGCGAAGGCGAGCCAGAGGACGAGCGCCCAAAAGGTGCTGTCGCCTAGGACCGAGTAGGCGACGGCCACCGTTCCGAAGGCAGCGGTGGAGATCTTCAGATCGATTCGGTTGTAGGCTAGCGCGAGGCTAGCGCCGAGGACGAAGATGAACCAGAACAGAGTCGCCACGTTAGTTCTCCTAAAACAACTCCGCTACGCTCTCTCGCTCTTCACGTAGCTCCGCGTCCGTTACATTCATTTTGTCACGGCTGAACTCGCTGATGTCCAGTCCCTGAACGATCTCGTAGGTTCCGCGCTTGCAGGTCACGGGATGGGAGTAGACCACCCCCTCCGAGATGCCATAGCTGCCGTCGGAGGCGACGCCCATGCTGACCCATTCGGTGCCTGGTGTGCCCAGCGACCAGTCACGGACGTGGTCGATCGCGGCCGATGCGGCCGACGCCGCGGACGAGGCGCCGCGAGCTTTGATGATCGCCGTGCCGCGCTGTTGCACACCGGGGATGAAGTCTGAGCGATACCACTCGTCGGAGACCTGGGCCGACACCGGTTCGCCGCCGATAGTCGCATGGGAGATGTCCGGATACTGTGTGGCGGAATGGTTGCCCCAGATAATCATGCCACTCACGTCGGAGACATGCGCCCCGGTCTTCGCCGCGAGCTGGGCTTTAGCCCGGTTGTGGTCGAGGCGCGTCATGGCGGTGAAGTTCCGCGGGTCAAGGTCGGGGGCATTCTCTCTCGCGATCAGTGCGTTGGTATTGGCCGGATTACCGACGACCAGCACTCTGACACCGCGCGCGGCTACTTCGTTCAGCACCTTTCCCTGGGCGGAGAAGATCTGCGCGTTGCCCAGGAGTAGATCCTTGCGTTCCATGTCGGCCGTTCGCGGTTTGGCGCCGACGAGCAGCGCGTAGTCAACATCGTGGAAGCCGACTTCCATCTGGTCCGTGGCCACGACGCCGTCCAGCGTAGCGAACGCACAATCATCCAATTCCATGGCGACGCCGTTTAGGGCAGCCATTGCCGGTGGTATCTCTAGCAGTTGCAGAATAATCCGTCGATCAGGGCCGAACAGTTGCCCTGACGCGATTCTAAAAGCCAGTTGATAGCCGATCTGTCCGGCTGCGCCCGTAATCGCGACGCGGACGGGCGCGCTCGTCTCCGTACTCATGTAAATGTAAGCCCCGCGTATGAACTGGATCTGTAGGAAGCGGCGCAGATTCTAGCATGGCGGCTCGGGCTTCCCGGTTCAGGGCGCAAGCAGAGTTTCGAACTCCTCAGGCAGAGAAAAATCGGGGTAAGTTTCAGCGAACGCTTGCAGTTCCCGACGCGCGTCCTCTTCGTAACCTTGCTGCAGCCGCACCGAGATACATGCGAGCCAGGCGTCCGGTTGCCCGCGGTCGACGTCGGCGCAGCCGATCTGCACCGCGGCGGCGGTACCTGCAGTCAGCGGCAGAAACTCGACTGCGCCGGGCTGTACGGCCTGCCGATCTTGGGAGATCGCTTCCAGGGTCTCCGGTAGCATTTGCCTCGCGCGCAGTTCGACGGGCTGCTGCGGGAGGAGCCGGTCGACTTCCGGGATAGCGTTGTTAGCGGCGGCTGGAACGGGAAAATTCTGTCGTGCCGCGGCTGGTTCCGGCGCGACGGCTTCTTCGAGGTCTCGGACGGTCGAGGTTGGCAGCGTGCGGACCGCGGCTGCCGGTGGCGTTTGATCCGAGAAGATCTCGGCGTCCTCGTTCACTACGCCGGACCGCAGGACCAGGGAGATCGACAAGACCACGGTCGCGGCTAACGCGAGCGGAGGCATGTAAGACGCCAATGGGCGGTGGCGTTGCCGCCTGGCCGCCGCGAGGATCACGCGATCCAGCTCCGCCGGCGGCTCTTCGTCGAAGTTAGCCGCCCGGTAGGCTCGGGATACCTGGTCCGCCCCTCGCAATTCGCTCTCCGGTCCCGTCGTGTTCATGCCTGCCTCGCGTCCGCGGGCTCGCTTTCCAGCAGATCTCGCCGCAATCGATTCAGAGCATAGCGGAGGCGGCTCTTGATCGTCTCGCGGCCGGTACCGACCACGTCGGCGATTTGCTCCAACGTCAGGCCGGCTTCCTCGTGCAGCAGGAACGCTTCGCGCTGCGCGGCCGGCAGATCGGTCAGCGCCGTTGAGATTGTCGCGCGCAACTCGGCCTGACTGAAGGCACGCTCCGGGCCGGCTCCAGGATCCGGCAGCTCCAGATGCTCAGCCGAGGTGAGTTGTGGAGCACGACCCTCGCGCCGGTAGTGGTCGACGAGGACGTTGTGCGCAATGCGGTACAAATAGGCTGAGAACGGCGCTTCCGGGCGATAGCGAGCCCGTCCCTTGATCACCCCGAGCCAAACGTCCTGGAAGAGATCGTCCACAGCACTCCTCGCGGCCTGTCTGACGAAGTAGCGATAGAGCGCGCCTCGATAGCGGAGGTACAACGTCTCGAAGGCGGCGCTATCGCCGTCCTGGAAACGGCCCATTAGCGCACTATCAGCTCCTGAGTCCACAGCTTCGAGCTTAGGCCATCGCCTCGCTGCGGAGAAGGGTGAACTGTGGCCAATTCGGCCACGGCAACCCTCTAGTCCCTAGAACGCCGCAGCCACGCCGATGGGGTCATCGGCGGAGTGATGATGGTTTATACCTGGTGATTAGGCCGCTCAGCGACCCGTTCCGAAGCCGCATGCCCGCGATTCAGTCCTCGTCCGCGTCCGGGTTCTCTTCTCGGTAGGCCTGTACCTGTTCGTTGAACGAGTCGGCGACAGCCTCCATCTCGGCGACGGCCGCGTTATGGCGGCTGTACATGATGGCCTTATATTCGGCAGGGGCGTTATTACCGGCGGCGTCCGTTTCCGCGGTTACGCATGCGAGGTAGGATTCCATTCCGACCATATAGTTTCTGACCGCCGATTGGGCAACGATCAATTCCTCCATCGTCGAATTTTCGCCGTCGGGAACGGTGATCAGCGCTGGATAATCGCACGCCAGGCTCGTCGCAGCAGCGCCGCTAGCCACAATTGCAAATAGAAACTTTCGCGAGCTCATATCGTTACCTCGACACCAACCGGCCCTGATTCGCGCAACTATACCTTAGGGGCTTAAACGATACCAAGCGTCCAGCGCGTCAGCCAACGATCGGACGCGAGGCCCAGCGCGCACCGCCAACGCGCTGCGATTGCGCGGTTTTGGGCATCAGCCGTACAGCACCCGATACGAATTGCTGTCGTCCGCCCGGTCGACGAGTAATGGATGAAACACACTCGCCGCGAATGATCAGCCCGTCACGATTAAGACACCGCCCGACGTGGGTAGAGTCGAGCATCGGGCTTCGGTTTTTGACTTTCCTTGGCCTGGGTAACGCCGATATCGCCCTCGATCACTGCGCCCTCAGCTACCGCGATGGACCTCGCATGCAGGCTACCGCTGATGCGTGCCGTTTCAGTGATCTCCACGCGTTGAGTCGCCGTAACATCACCTTCTACCGATCCGGCAAGAAGGATGTCCGTCGCTCGTACCTTTCCCTTCCAGTGGCAGCTTTCGGCGATCGTTACCGAGCCATTGATGTTGCAGTCACCCTCGATCTGGCCAAAGAATATATAGGTTCCGTCTCCAGACAGGTTGCCGACGATACGGGTTCCGGCGGCGATAAAGGTCACCGGGCCGCCGTCTGAGTCGGTAAATCTGCGCTTAAAATTCGTCATGGTCTCTATCTACAAACCGCTTGCGGCCGACGTTAGCCCAGCGTAATAGCCAGCGCGAGGGCACCGTTCACGTATCCCAATCTTGTCACTCTGTGTCAGCTTGTGACCATCCCGGGCACCTCCTCCCACAGGCGAATACGATCTTAGTGACTGTTTATTAAGGCATTTGTATGTCTGGCACGAACTTTGCTCGTAACAGACATTAGGGGCAAGAAAGGCTGGCCACAATGGATGACGACACGGAAACCATCGCGCTGTTACTCGGGGATTCGGGTGATGAGCATTGGCAGCCCCGAGATTACATAACCGGGGCACAGCGCCTAGTGCGTGATGCCGACGGAAATGTCGCGCTGGAGGAGATTCAGTCCGAAGAAGAATTCGATCAGACGGCCCGCACGACCGGCTGTTTTCGACGCGGAAAGCCGATCCGGGATCCTAATACCGGCGATGTCATCGGCTATGAGATGGAAGAGGTGCCATTCCTCAACGCGGAAGCGGCGGGCTGACTAGCGCCTCGAATAGCCATAGCCAAGGTGCCGGATCTTACTGACGACGCCGTTCTCCATTCGGACGACCCGCATCAACTTGTGCGGTCCCAGGTTATAGGTCCACTCCTCGATCAAGACCTCTTCATGTAGACCTCTGTACAGAACGAGGCCGTAGCGGTCGTAATAGGGTCGCTGAGCCGCCCGCGACTGTACGAAATCGGGCTCGCCACAATAACGTAGTAGTTTCGATATGTGGTCTCCTCTGGCGATGAGCCTGGTGCCGCAGCGCATGGCGTACGCGTCGGACGCGGTCGTTACTCCCAGTACGATCAGACTAGCGGCTGCGAGAGTTCTCATCTTCTTCATGCGCATTACCCAGCAGAGTTGGCTCGACTCTATCTTTGACCGATTTCTCCGCGCGGAATTCCCCTGGCGTCAATGTCGTTGGGTCGTCTGGTTACCGCATACCTAAAGCTTATAATGGGTTGCCCGCTCGCCAGGCGGATGGCCGAGACGCCATTGCCTGGTCACGGCGCCGAATTGGACGAACTGTAAAACGGAATACCCTTTGCTGGATTCGCAGCTAGGCTGGTTGCAAGATGGGGCTCACGCCGACCTGATACGGCGTGGGCTGCGTGGCTTGGAAAAAGAATGCCTTCGTGTCGACGGCGAGGGTCGTTTGTCAACGCGCAT
>JAZFPW010000189.1:0-4165 GCA_036444815.1 Gammaproteobacteria bacterium | reverse complement strand
AGGTGGGAGACGCCGGCGTTGATGTCGTAGATGGCGCCCGTGGATGTCAGGCGCCCGCCCACGTGGGTCGTGCCGAAGCTACCCGCCTCCAGGTAGCCGTCCGCGCTGAACGGCTCGCTGCCTCGCGTCGTAATCAAGTTGACGATGCCCGCCAACGCGTCGCTGCCCCACAGGGCGCTCTGCGGCCCGCGTACGATCTCGATGCGCTCGATCCCGGTCACCAAAAGCTGATCGAATTGGAACTCGTCACCGAGAGCAGGATCGTTCGCTTCGACCCCGTCGATCAGGACCATGACCTGGTTCGCCTCCGCGCCACGGACACGAAGCTGCGTCTGCGAACCGAACGTACCGGCACGGCTGATCGCGAAGCCCGGGACGTCGCGCAGCGCGTCGGTCACATAGACGATCTGCCGGTTGTCGAGGTCCGCACGACTGATGACGGTATAGGAACTGCCGACGCGCGAGGCGGGAACCGGTGTACGAGAAGCCGTCACGAGAATATTCTCGAGGACGTCGGCGGGCTGCTGCGCAGCAACAGAAGATGTCAGGACAACAAGGGAAAGAAGGAGAAGTTTATTTTGCACGAGCCTATCCTTTGGACGCTCTCACCCGAACGCCAGATAAAGGCCGATCGCAGCACGGCAGGCTGACCTGCCGCTTGCAAGGGAGAGCGTTTAAAGATCGTTTCGCAGAATCTTAAACACCCGGTTATTCCCTCCGCTAACCGACGTTAATACAACTGCAGGCCGGTATACGGGCTCGCGAGTGAGCCGTGGCTCGGGGTGATCGCCTTCCCATGCATTCTCAGCACAGTGGCCTGATAACCACCCTTGGACTCGCTTACCGTTGCGGGGGCAGCGACGGCCTTGTCACGTTGACGCACCGTCTTCCCGTTGAACCCTCCGGTAGAACCACCTTCGGGCACCTGCAACACTGTCCGACGCAGTATCGTGAAACGTCGGCGACAATTCAAGCCTTCCCGCGGGAGAGCGGACTCGGGATATTTCGGAAGCGGGGTTTAACGCCGTAGCGGGTAGTCAGCCGTCACTTCTGGGGTCTGCGCTTCGGCGTCGGCATCAGGTTGACGCGCCCGCGTTTGCCCAACTGCCGTTCGTTCAACAGCACGACGATCTCGTCAATCGCGGTCTTCACGGCTTTGAGGCTCCCTTGTCGATAACCGCGAATCGTGTTGGAACCCTGGACGATCACGTAATGATGCCAGTTGGCGCCTTCCGCACCGGGCGGAGTCTCCGCCCGCTTCACCGAGACGATCTCGTAGGGTTGAATGTTAGCGGGAGTTTCGTCAGCCATGCGTGTTCACGTGTGGATGATTAAGCCCGCCGCCCCGAAGTGGGCAGCGCGCGAGACCCGAGAACGGTTGTTGCCGGAGAAACGCGCCTACCAGCGATTTCCGCCGCCGCCGCCGTAGCCGCCACCATCACGACCTCCGCCGGATCTCTTCTGCTGGGGTTTGGCCTCGTTGACCTTCATCGGCCGGCCATCGTAGTCGGTGCCGTTGAGGCTCTCGATTGCCGCCTGAGCTTCGGCGT
Source organism: Gammaproteobacteria bacterium (assembly GCA_036444815.1). Lineage (GTDB taxonomy): Bacteria > Pseudomonadota > Gammaproteobacteria > Steroidobacterales > Rariloculaceae > SMWC01. The sequence goes on along the minus strand of JAZFPW010000189.1, from coordinate 2,615 downwards.
CAGTCCCCATTTCGATGAAACCAAAGCCTTTGCTGCGGCCAGTGTCACGATCGGTAATCAGCTTGGCGGATTCCACAGTTCCGGATGCCGCGAATTTATCCGTAAGGTCCGCCTCGGTCGCCGAGTACGGCAAATTGCCGACGTAGAGTTTCCTGCCCACGATATCTCCTTGTTATAGCTTGAAACCGCATATAGAGAGGATCTGGACACAAAACACCGGAGACTCAATGGAGCGGTCGAGCCGGCGATTGTATACCAAAACGCCGCCAACCCGCGGCCTAATTCGGCCTCAAGACTCTGAAAAACGCCGGAAACCGAGTACCCATACCGTTTTGCGCCCCGGCCCGGAGCAGGCCGGCAGACTCCCCCTGCTTAGCTAAAAACCGCAGCGGGCCCTCATCACGGGCCGCGGGGCGGCAGCGACATGGGCCTGCACGGGTGGTCCGGTCTCGTGGGGTCGCAGACGTAGACGTCCTCGAAGTAGTTCCTCCATTGCCTCGATTCTCGACCGGGAGGATCGTACTTCCAGATCTTGCTGAGAATGTACAGCCGATCATTACCCATCACGACCTTGTGCAGGGAGGCCAGGGCCTCGTCCTCGCCGAGCTCGCAGAGCTGCTCCCAGAAGATCATCGGGTAGCCGTTCTCCGGGTCATCGTCGCGGATTCTCGACGTGTAGGTGGGGCAGCTCTCCTGGTTGATCTCGGACCGAAGCTCGTACACGCGTTCGGCACTTGCGATACCGTCCGTCGTGATAAAGACCTCCTGGCGCAGGGCCTCCGTCCAGTTGGAATGGTCCTGGCCACTCGGGAACAGGTAAGAGTCCGTCTTATTCTCGCCGGCCAACGGCGCGGACGGATACCACCCCTCGGGCAGCGACAGGATCATCGTTTCCGTGTCCGTGTTGGGCATGATCTCCGGCATCGGCGGTCTTCCGGCACCGGCCCGACCGCCGCCGCCACCCCTCTGGGCGGAAGCGTGCTCGGCGCACAAGAGCCCGACGCCGATCAGCGCGAGCGTTAAACCAGTTTTTTTCATCGAGATGTCTCCGCTTCCCTTATGAAGGCACTGCCCGTACGGGGGTATGGTAACGGTCGACCACGCTCCCGGTTGACCGTCTAACGGCCGCCGGGCCGAGAATAGTCGTCCGCCGTCCCGGGGCGACCGGTCGAATCTGAGCGATGGCGCGCCCGGAGGGACTCGAACCCCCAACACCCGGCTTCGAAGGCCGGTACTCTATCCAGTTGAGCTACGGGCGCGTGCGTGATCGAAAGTTCCGGCCGATATCGTACCCGATCTCGGCCGCAGGGGGCCGAGGCGCAAAAAAGTTCCCGCCAACCATTGACCGACCACCGATTCGGGCGATAGGGTGCGCATTCCGCCTGGCGTGACGCCGGCACCCGACCCACGCGACAAGGGAAACAATATGAAACCTGACAGGTGCCTGCGGCATGCGTTAACCATCTCACTTGTGGCCCTCGGTTATGCGGGCTCGGCCAACGCGACCGATGTCGCGGTGTGCACGGATCTCGGTAACTTCACGATCGAGCTGTTCGATGACCGCTCGCCGGCGCATGCCGCGAACTTCCTGGACTACGTGGACCGGGGCTATTACACCGGGACGGTATTCCATCGCGTGATCGCGGGCTTCATGGTCCAGGGCGGCGGCTACAACCGCGAATTCCGCAACAAGCCGGTCTCGGAACCGGTGATGAACGAATCCAAGAACGGCGTCAGCAATGCCCGCGGCACGCTCGCTGCCGCGAGGACGAACGACCCGCACTCCGCGACCTCGCAGTTCTTCATCAACCTCGTGGATAACGTGTCCCTGAATGCTGCCGGCGACGGCTGGGGCTACTCCGTGTTCGGCCGTGTCACCGCCGGCATGGACGTCATCGATGCGATCGCCGCGCTACCGACCGGTCAGGGCGGGCCGTTTCCGACCGATGTCACCGATCCGCTCGTGGCCACGACGTCGATGGCACGCATCGTCGGGAATCGCCACCCGACGCTGTCGATAAACGAGCGGCGCGCGACCCTCCGGCAGGAGATCGAGACCGCGGTCGCCGGGGGCGACAGCGCCACGGCCGCCGTACGGTTTGGTGAGTACCGAGCCGCGTGCGGCGAACTGGGGCCGGACCTGCTCTTCACGGAAGCCAACGTCCTGGCTGCGGTCGGCCGTAACTCGGCGGCGGTCGAGTCGTTGAACGAGTACCTGCGCGTCGCCGACGCTACCAGCGAGACGTATTTGGAAGCGATGACGTTATCGGGGCGACTCGATCCAGGCGCGACCGAAGTGGTCTCCGCGGACCAGCAACGCCTGAACGAGCTGGCCGAAGATTGCGTGTTTCCGACCGCACCGACCATCCCCGACGGCAATGTCGCGACCATGGAGCAGATGGTGGCGGGCCAGGGCAGCATCGTTGCGTATATGGATGCGAGCAATGAACTGCTGGAGTGCCTGGACGATATCGTCGACGATGACGATCTCGAGGACGAAGATCGCGAGCTAGCCATCGCGGCGTACAATAGCACCGTCGAGGTCCAGGAGGACGTGGCACAACGCTTCAACACGCAGAGGGTACTGTTCCTGTCACTGCAATAAATAACCAGGC
>JAZFPW010000188.1:0-2315 GCA_036444815.1 Gammaproteobacteria bacterium | reverse complement strand
CAGGCTCAAGCGAAATCGTTGGGAGACGAGGAAGCGATGTTTTACGATGCCGACTATATTCGCGCACTGGAGTATGGGTTGCCGCCGGCCGCCGGCTTAGGGGTCGGCGTTGACCGGCTCGTGATGTTCTTAACCGACTCGTCGTCTATTCGCGATGTCGTACTGGTCCCGCACCTCAGACCGGAATCCTGAGGCCTCGTCAGTTCTCGTAGGGCAGGGCTTCTCGTCGCAGCGGCACGCTTCGCTCGCCCTCGCTGACCAGCTGCTGATCGAGACAGTCCAGCCTCGTTACGGCCAGGATCTCGAATCTGTCCGCCGCCGCTGACGAGCGAATGACGTCACCGACTGCGGCGCCGGATTCGTCCAGTATCACAGTGCCGATCGCCGGTGCGTGGATCAGATCAGCCGAGAATCGGATCATGCGTCGTTTCACGGAGCCGAGATTTTGCGTGCGTGAAATGATCTCCTGTCCGGGATAACAACCCTTGCTCTCATCGAGTGCACCTAACAGGTCGAGGTTGAGCATCTGGGGAATAAATTGATCCTGCGATTCCAGCGTCAACCGGGGTAGCCCGAGCGATATTTCCGCGAGTGCGGCGTCTCCGCTCGTGCCTTGAGGTAACTCGGCTTCGAGTTCCGTGGCGGCAGCCGCTGAGCCGATCACGTGAACGAGCTGCGGACCGATGCGCAACCAGTTCAATCCGTTCGCGGTTACCCTCTGGCCCGAGTCCTGTCCGAGATCGATATCGTGCCGATCGAGCCAGCTGTCGGCATCACCGATTAGCGCGCCCGCCCGCCATCGATCACCGTCATCGCTGATGGTGACATCAGCGCGAAGCACGAAGCGTCTCAGATCGGTCATCACGGCGCCGGTGAGATCGTTGTCTGTGACGAGCAGCCAGTCCTCACCCAGGCGGAGCACGCGAAATATGGCTTTGACTCGACCGGCGGCGCTGTGCCAGGCGGCCAGCGGCGCTTCGTCCGGGCCGAGTCCTTGAATCTTCTGACTAAGCTGCCCATGGAGAAAGCCCTCGGCATCCGTTCCCTCGACGCGGATGAAACCGAGTTCGGCTAACGGATACAGAGTAAGTGTCTGTTCGGGAATCGTATTCATTCAAGGATGCGCAATTCGGTGAATTCTGGCAGACTTAGCGGCATGCGGGAAGTGCGGAAGCGGCGGGCCAGTCCTGCGTCACCCTAGGAAGGTAAGAGCATGATAGACAGGGTCGAGCGACCTTTGTCGCCGCATCTTCAGGTCTATCGGCCGCAGATCACGAGCGTCCTATCTATTCTCCATAGGATCACGGGTCTGGCGTTGTCCGCCGGCGTTCTCGTACTGGTGTATTGGCTAATCGCGCTGGCCGGTGGCCCGGTCGCCTACGACCAGGCTGCCGCTATCCTGGTCGCAGGCTGGATGAAGTTCTGCTACGCAGGGTGGAGTTTCTGTTTTTTCTATCACCTGGCGAACGGCGTTCGGCATCTCGTCTGGGATCTCGGGCTGGGATTCGAACCCGGCCAGATTAGAGCCAGCGGTTGGACGGTTCTCGTAGTAGCCGTAGCCGCTACCACGGCCTTTTCACTGTTGGCGATTTACTAGAGGCGTACTCGTGAGGCTTGTCGCTCCATTTTATCGAGTCCTAGGACTCGGCTCCGTCACGGACGCCGTCAGGCACTGGTGGGCCCAGCGTCTATCCGCTGTAGCACTCGCACTGTTAGGCCTTTGGCTTGTCTTTGCCTTCCTAGCGTTTCCGGATCTCCGCTATGCGACAGTAGTGGGCTGGATGCAGGAGCCACTCGCCAGCATTCTTATGATTCTGACACTGGTGACTCTGGGCTATCACTCGCAACTCGGTGTGCAGGCGGTCATAGAAGATTACGTCCACGCGGCAGTCTTGAATGGCTTGGCGCTGGTCCTTACGACGTTCGCGCACATCGGCGTCGTCGTAGCGGGCATATTCGCGGTCCTCAAAATCGCGTTCGGAGCGACGGGATGAGTGCGGACTACGAGTTTGTCGACCATCGCTACGACGTTGTCGTCATCGGCGCCGGCGGCGCCGGCCTCAGAGCGACACTAGGCCTCGCCGAGCAGGGCCTGTCCACTGCGTGTATCACCAAGGTATTCCCGACTCGCAGCCACACCGTCGCGGCGCAGGGCGGCATCAGCGCTGCGCTTGGCAACATGGGCGAAGATGACTGGCGTTGGCATATGTATGACACCGTGAAGGGATCGGACTGGTTGGGGGACCAGGCCGCCATCGAATACATGTGCAAGGAGGCGGCCGCATCGGTCATAGAACTGGAACATTATGGCGTAC
>JAZFPW010000187.1:0-3323 GCA_036444815.1 Gammaproteobacteria bacterium | reverse complement strand
TGAATCCGGACGCAGGCGCCGTCTGGACGGCGAACGCACGCGTCGTGCAAGGCGCAGACCTCGAGCTGATCGGCACCGGCGGTTATTCGCTGGGCGCGCGTGCCAGCCAGATCCGTGATGGCCTGCTGCAACGGGACCGCTCGACGCTCGAGGATATGCTGGCTATCCAGTTGGACGATCGTGCGCTGCTTCATGAACGCTGGCGCGCATTGCTCGTCCAAGTGCTCGATCCCCGCGCGACGACGGGCGATCCGCGCCGCGCGGACCTGCGCACCGAAGTCACCCAATGGAATGGCCGCGCCGACCCGGAAACCGCAGGCTACAGACTGGTCCGCGAGTTTCGCCAGCAGACCGGCGACGAACTGATGTCGGCCCTCGTTTCGGGTTGTGGCAATTTCGCGGAACCCGTAACACTCCGACGCCGCAATCAGTCAGAAGGACCGATCTGGCGCCTGGTCACCGAGCTGCCCGCACATCTGCTGCCACCGTTTCATACGACTTGGCAGGAGTTCTTTCTCGCGGCCGCCGACAGGACGATCGCCAGCTGCGGCGACGGCTCGTTAGCCGAGTGCACGTGGGGTGAAATCAATCGAGTCGAGATTGCGCATCCTTTAGCCGCTGCGATCCCGTTCCTCGCGCCGTGGCTTACCGTGCACAGTGGGCCGTTGCCGGGCGCCGATCACACGCCTCGCGTACAGCGAAGGGATCACGGTGCGTCGGAGCGCTTCGCGGTCTCGCCCGGGGACGAAGCGAACGGCTATTTCCACATGCCGGGCGGGCAGAGTGGACACCCGTTGTCCGCGTTCTATCGAGCCGGCCACGAGGCGTGGGTGCGCGGCGAGCCGCAATCCTTCTTGCCTGGAGACGCCGTCCACACATTGACGCTGAGCCCGGTTGAGTAGACGACCGTACCTGGTCACCGATATCGTATGATGCGGACCGTGAATCTACGCAAGCCTAAGACCGCAACGCGATGTGCATTGCGACCGTTCATCGTTATCTCGTTGGCGGTCGCAGCGCTTATCAGCGGTTCGTTGGCAGCGCAAGACGCTATTCCCGACCTGTCCGGAAACTGGTGGCGCACGCAGGACCGTAGCGCCGGCACGGGCCGCGTCGTAGCGCGGGCGCCGCGCGTGCTGTCGGAGCACGGCGAGGCGCTGATGACCGGCTTCGATCCCGTCGACGACCCGGCCGTTCGTTGTGAACACCCCGGCGCGGTTCGAGTGATCCTGAGCCCCTATCCGATCAGCTTCTCGGCGCACGACGACTACGTGACGATTACCTACGAGGAGTGGACGACGACGAGGACCGTGTCTCTGACCGCGCAAGAGACCGACCCGGATGCGCCCCATGTCGCGATGGGACGCTCGGTCGGCCGATACGAAGATGGCAAGCTGACTATCGAGACGGATCAGATCTCGACCGGGCTCGCCAGGGACGCGGGATTCTTCTGGACGAGTGAGGAGGCGACCCTCGTCGAGGAGTATGCCGTCGTCGAGGACAACACGATCCTGACGCTGCACATGTCGCTGACGGATCCGGTCATGCTCGCAGAGCCGTGGGTCATCGACAAACGTTGGGTGCGTTACGGCGAAGATTTGCTGGACTTTGACTGTATTCTACGAGACAGGCCCTAGCAGCCTGCTGAAAAACTCTCAGACGGCACAATACGGCGTTAAGAATCGACTCGAAATGCTCATGTACTGGCGTGTACACTGCGCTTTCTCGCCGATTCTTGCCTTGTCTTGCACTCGCCTGAGTCTTTTTCATTTACCTGCTAGGTTACTGAGCGTTGGTGCCGAGATCCAACAACGTAAACGGATCGACGCGCGCGCTTAAGATGCGCACCCCCCAATGCAGATGCGGCCCCGTCACACGGCCCGTGGCGCCGGCCAGGCCGATGACCTGCCCCGGCCCCACCATCGTGCCCGGAGTCACGAGCATCTCCGACAGATGCAGGTAAGTCGAGTAGACGCCTAAGCCGTGGTCGATAAACACCGCGTTACCGCTGAAGAACAGGTTCTTCGCCAGCACGACGCGGCCGGCATTGACGGCCAGAATCTCCGTGCCGGTCGCGGCGGTCAAATCGGCGCCCGAATGCGGCGCGCGAGCCTCACCGTTGAAGATCCGCCGGTGGCCGAAATTGCGGCCGCCCATCGTGCCGGGGATCGGCACCTGGAACGGCTGCGTCCAATACGCTTCGGGCGTCAGCCGCGAATAGATCGCGCCGATCTCCCGGGATTCCCGGGCCGCGCGCTCCTGGTTCTCCGGGCTCAACTGCACGTACCCCGGCGCGACCGTGAGCTCGGTCGTGGGGAAGCTCTTGCTTTGCACGTGGATCAGATCGGTACGCGTGACCACTCGCCCGTCTTCATACGCGAGTGACACCTCGACCGGATACTCGCCTTCGCGGGCAGTCAGGTCGATGCCGATGACGGACAGCCAACGGTCGTCGACACGGACGTACGGTATGCGCCGATCGTTCCACGAGGCTTCGATAGACGTCAGGCCGGCCTCATGCGGCTGGCCAAGCTGCAACGCCTGGCCCTGAATAGCCATCAGCGTCGCGAGCAGCGTTATCGAACTCATCCCCGGTCACTCCGAATCTCGACCCGAATATTGTAGGGGACCGCGGCGCGCATGTAACGCTACGGCTCGGGGTCCTTGAGCAACCGGCCGACGACTTCTCGTAGGCCGCCGGCCGTCACGGCCTCCGGAGCTACGGGCGTGCCGATGATCAGCGCGATCTGGGCCCACAACAACCACGGGAAATTACGCAGCGATCGCCCGCTGCCGCGGGCGAACACGCTGTCGGCCAAACCCTTGAGCGCGATCGGGATGACCGGCACCGGGTTACGCTCGACGATGCGTTCGATCCCCGGACGGAAGACGCTCATCGCACCATCGCTCGTGATACGCCCCTCCGGGAAGATACACACGAGATGACCCTTGTCCAGGCCATCGGCTATCTGCTCGAACGCCCGCTCCAGCAATTCCGGGTCTTCGTTTTTGCTGGCGATCGGGATCGCGCCCGCGGTTCGAAAGACGAAACGCAGCAGTGGTGTCTGAAAGATCTTGTGATTCATGACGAATCGTATCGGCCGACGGACGCAGCCCGCGATCACGAGCGCGTCCACATAGCTCACGTGGTTACACGCGAGGATCGCCGGCCCTCGCTCGGGGATCCGCTCGAGCCCCTGTTTACGGATCCGATAGATCGTGTGGATCAGGATCCAGACGATGAAGCGCATCAGGAACTCGGGCACGAGCGTATAGATGTAGATCGCGACGAGCCCGTTGAGGACGGCCATCAGCAGGAACAG
>JAZFPW010000186.1:0-31695 GCA_036444815.1 Gammaproteobacteria bacterium | reverse complement strand
AGCCGAAAGTCTCGGCAGCGGCTCAGGTCCTGGGACGAAAGCTCGCCGCGCATTATCCAGATCGTAGGCTACGATGACGAGATGCTCGCAGAGGCAGCTCAATGTGCCGAGAGGCAAGGGGCTGCCGTCGTTGACATCAATATGGGCTGCCCCGCAAAGAAAGTCTGCCGGCGTCTCGCCGGCTCCTCCCTCCTCAAGGATCCGCCCCTCGTGCGCCGCATCCTGAAGCGTGTAGTCGAACGCGTCAGCGTGCCTGTGACTCTGAAAATTCGGACCGGCTGGTGCACAGAGTCGCGCAATGGCGTACAGATCGCGAAGATCGCCGAGGATTGCGGCGTCGCCGCACTGACGGTCCATGGCCGAACTCGGAGCTGCCGGTTCTCAGGCGATGCGGAATACGACACCATCCGCGACATCAAGAACACTGTCGGAATCCCGGTTGTTGCCAACGGTGACATCGACTCGCCGCAGAAAGCGCGGGCTGTGCTCGACTACACCGGCGCCGACGGCATCATGATCGGACGCGCTGCCCGCGGCCGACCGTGGATATTTTCTGAAATAAAAACTTTCCTCTCGAACAAGCGAGCCGAAGATTCAGATCTTCCCTTACGGCCCGTCCGTGATATCATCCTGAGCCACCTCGATAGTCTCTACTCCTTCTACGGCGAGTCGACAGGGGTTCGCGTTGGTCGCAAGCATTTGTCCTGGTACGCGCAATATCAGGATGAGGCGGGTAGCTTTCGCGATCGGATAGTGCGCGTCGAGACGGCTAGAGAACAACTCGAACTAACGCGGGCATTTTGTAATCGATTTTCACGCGAGGCCTCGGCCGAACGTGTGCGTTCCGGGAGAGAACGCGGTGGCGACGACTACCAGCAGAAAAAAAAGAGCCAGTAAAAAGAAGCCAGCCGCAGCTTCTCCCGCCATGGGGGTAAGAAACAAGCCGCTTGGCGCGCTCACCGACGAGGCGCTACGTGGCTATTTCGCGAGCCTCAACGGTCATAAGCCCGCGGCGCTTTACGACCTTGTCATGCGCGAGGTCGAGAAACCGTTATTTAAAACCGTGATGGAATTTTCGGACGGCAACCAAAGCGAAGCGGCCGAGATTCTCGGAATTAATCGAGGCACTTTGCGCAAGAAACTCAAGATCTATAAACTTCTGGGTAGATGAACCGGCCCGCGCGCGCGCACCGCAGAGCCCTACTCAGCGTCTCCGATAAGACAGGGCTCGTACCCCTCGCTAAAGGTCTAATAGACCGCTCCTTCGAATTGATCTCGACCGGCGGCACAGCCGCTACGATTCGAGACGCCGGCTTACCGGTAATCGACGTCGCCGACATAACCGGCTTCCCGGAGATCATGGATGGCCGCGTGAAGACGCTCCACCCGGCCATTCACGCCGGGTTATTGGCTCGAGCGGGGACAGACGATGAGGTCCTGGCCGAGCACAGCATCGGTTGGATCGACCTGCTCGTCGTCAATCTCTACCCCTTCGAAGCGGCGGTCGCCCGCTCTGGCTGCACCGTCGAGGAAGCTATCGAGAAGATCGATGTCGGCGGACCGGCCATGCTGAGAGCCGCCGCGAAAAATCACGCTCGCGTCACCGTGGTTGTAGACCCCGACGACTACGACCGCGTACTTGACGCCTACCAGGCAGGCAAACCGTCGGCCGACATGAAGACGAGCCTGGCGGTCACCGCCTTCAGTCACACGGCCCGATATGACGCGGCGATCAGCCGCTATCTCGGCGAGCAAATTGAGGGTGGCGGGAGATTCCCGGACCGCCTGCTACTGGGGTGGCGACGAGTGACGGCTCTTCGTTATGGCGAGAATCCTCACCAGACAGCAGCCTATTATCGCGATGCGGATGACAGCAGCGGGACCATCGTCAGCGCTCAGCAGCTTCAAGGAAAGTCATTGTCGTTCAATAATATCGCCGATGCCGACGCAGCGCTCCGGTGTGTGAAAGCTTTTCAGGAAGCCGCTTGCGTCATCGTCAAGCACGCCAATCCATGCGGGGTTGCCGTTGCGCCGAGCCCGCTAGAGGCCTATCGAGCAGCCTACAGCACGGATCCGACGTCCGCGTTCGGCGGCGTCGTTGCGTTCAATCGGCCGTTGACCGGCGCGACCGCAGCCGCAATCATCGACCAACAGTTCGTCGAGGTCATCGTCGCTCCGCTCGTAGAATCGGAGGCGCGGCAAACTCTCGTGAAGAAAGAGAAGACGCGCGTACTGGAGGTCGGGGACCTTTCCGGCGATGCGGGTGACACGCAGTCAAAATGGGACCTACGTTCGGTGGAAGGGGGGCTTCTTCTCCAGGACACGGATGGCGGCGACCTGGACCGCGTCGAGCTCGAGGTCGTGACGAAGCGTCAACCTACCGACGCGGAGCTAGCCGATATGCGTTTCGCCTGGACCGTCGTGAAGTACGTGAAATCGAACGCGATCGTATACGCGCGCGATGGCAAGACGCTGGGTATCGGGGCCGGGCAGATGAGCCGTGTCGTGAGTTCCCGCATCGCTGCGATGAAAGCTTCCGACGAGGGGCATGCGATCAGCGGCGCGGCAATGGCGTCCGACGCTTTCTTCCCGTTCCGCGATGGGCTCGATACCGCCGCTGAGTTCGGCATCACCGCCGTCATTCAACCGGGGGGGTCCATGCGTGATGATGAGATTATCGAAGCGGCGAACGAGCACGGCATGACCATGGTGCTGACGGGCATGCGGCATTTCCGGCATTAACAAGCGTTACGAGTGGATCAGCGTTCCATGAAAGTACTGGTCGTGGGCGGGGGTGGCCGTGAACACGCGCTGGCCTGGAAGGCAGCTCAGTCACCTCTGGTGTCCGAAGTCCTCGTCGCTCCTGGCAACGCTGGGACGTCGACCGAACCCAAGACGCGCAATGTGCCGGTCGACGCCACCGACCTGGATGGGTTGCTCGCTCTCGCCGAGTCCGAACAGATCGCACTGACGATAGTCGGCCCCGAACAGCCGTTGGTAGCCGGGATCGTGGACCGTTTCGAGGCCGCAGACTTGAAATGCTTTGGACCTCGCGCTGCGGCGGCACGCCTGGAGGGCTCGAAAGCCTTCACGAAAGATTTCCTCGCTCGGCACGACATCCCCACCGCTGCCTATCAGACGTTCGAAGACGTCGAGCCGGCCCTGGACTACATCCGGGCGAACGGCGCCCCGATCGTCCTCAAGGCGGACGGGCTCGCCGCCGGCAAGGGAGTGATCGTCGCCGCGACCGACCAGGAGGCCGAGAATGCCGTCAGGGACATGCTTGAGAAAAACGCATTCGGCGCGGCCGGCGCCACGGTAGTTGTCGAGGAGTTCCTCCTCGGTGAGGAAGCGAGCTTTATCGCGATCGTCGACGGCACCGAGATTCTCCCACTCGCGACATCACAAGATCATAAGACTCGCGATGAGAACGACAAGGGACCCAACACCGGCGGGATGGGGGCCTACTCGCCGGCGCCGGTCATAACCGCTGAGGTACACCGGCGGATCATGGAGCAGATCATGGTCCCAACCGTCGAAGGCATGACTGCTGAAGGCGCGGCGTACAGAGGCTTCCTATACGCTGGGTTGATGATCGATGCGGACGGGCAGCCGAAGGTCATCGAATTCAACTGTCGCTGCGGCGATCCCGAGACACAACCCGTTCTTGCACGGCTCCGTTCCGACATCGTCGAGCTCTGCCTGAGTGCCTGCGACGGCTCGCTGGGTCGTGCGGATGTGGCCTGGGACCCACGCGCCGCACTCGGGGTCGTCACGGCTAGTCGAGGCTATCCGGGCAGCTACGAGACGGGCGCCGCCATTCACGGTCTCGATCAGGATCTGGGCGCCAGTATCAAGGTCTTTCACGCGGGCACGCGCGCGCAGGATGACAAGACACTAACGAATGGCGGTCGTGTGCTCTGTACCGTCGCGCTCGGTGCCAGCGTCAGTGAGGCACACGAACTGGCATACGGCGCAGCGGCGAAGATTGGTTGGGACGGGGCTTTCTATCGACGAGATATCGGGTATCGAGCGATCGCGCGAGAGCGTGCTAGCGCTTCATAGCCTCGAAGAACTGGAGGTTCGTCTTCGAGTCCTGCAGTTTATTCAACAGGAACTCGATCGCGGCCAGCTCGTCCATCGGGTGAAGGACCTTACGCAGCACCCAGATTTTCTGCAGCTCATCGGGGTCGATTAGCCGCTCTTCCTTGCGTGTTCCGGACCGGTTGATATTGAGGGAAGGGAACACCCTTTTCTCGGAGATGCGCCGATCCAGGTGTATCTCAAGGTTCCCAGTGCCCTTGAACTCCTCGTAGATGACTTCGTCCATCTTCGAGCCCGTATCGACCAGCGCCGTGGCGATGATCGTCAGGCTTCCACCCTCTTCGATATTCCGGGCTGCGCCGAAGAACCGCTTCGGCCGCTGCAGTGCGTTCGCATCCACACCGCCAGTCAGGACCTTGCCCGACGACGGCACGACCGTGTTGTAGGCTCGCGCGAGACGGGTAATGGAATCGAGCAGAATAACGACGTCTCTTTTATGTTCGGTCAGACGTTTAGCCTTTTCGATTACCATCTCGGCCACCTGCACATGCCGAGTCGCCGGTTCGTCGAAGGTACTGGAGACGACCTCGCCGCGCACGGTGCGCTCCATCTCCGTGACTTCTTCCGGTCGCTCATCGATTAGCAACACGATGAGATCGCATTCAGGGTGATTGGCGACGATCGATGCGGCGATGTTCTGCAGCAGCATCGTCTTACCGGCTTTCGGCGGTGAAACGATCAAGCCCCTCTGGCCTTTCCCGATCGGGGCGATCATATCGATGATACGGGCCGTTAAATCCTCCGTGCTGCCGTTCCCTTGCTCGAGCTGCATCCGAACAGTTGGAAACAACGGGGTCAGATTTTCGAATAGAACTTTGCCTTTAGCGTCCTCCGGAGAGTCATGGTTGATCTGACCGACCTTGAGCATCGCGAAGTAACGTTCGCCGTCCTTCGGCGGACGGATGAGTCCGGAAACGGTATCTCCGGTCCGCAGACTAAAGCGGCGTATCTGACTCGGGGAGACGTATATGTCGTCGGGACCCGCCAGATAAGAGCTGTCCGGCGAGCGTAGGAAACCGAAACCATCTTGCAATATCTCAAGAATGCCTTCGCCGAATATGTTCTCGCCCTTCTGCGCATGCGCTTTCAGTATCGAGAAGATGATGTCCTGCTTGCGCGAGCGCCCGAGGCTCTCAAGCCCCATGGACTGGGCAAATTCGACGAGCTCTGCCGCCGGCCGCGTCTTGAGTTCGGCGAGGTTCATCGCCGACTTCGTCTGCTCGAGTTCATCGGCGGGAATGATCTCGAATGCCTCGTCATCCGGGAACTCCTCGCGAGGCGCTCTCTTTCGACGGGACGTCCGTTTCTTACCGTTGCTGTCTCGTTGCTGCCTCGGTCCGTCCTTCGACCGGGCGCGTGCTGAATTACCCAAGTATCCCCTCACAAATCTTTACCGTGGTTACTGAAAATGCTTATCCCTCTACCGCGTCCGAACCGATATTCTGGTCCAGGAACGCCGCTAGCTGTGCTCTGGACACTGCACCGACCTGCTGGGCGGCGACCGTTCCATCTTTGAACAAGAGCAACGTCGGAATGCTCCGAATGTTGTACTTCGGAGCAGTTAGTGGATTCTCATCGATATTTAACTTAACGACCTGGACACGATCCTTGTAGTCGGTCGCGATCGTCTCCAGGAGCGGGGCGATCATCTTGCAGGGCCCGCACCATTCGGCCCAGAAATCTACCAATACCGGTCGTTCCGCGTTGACTACATCCGCTTCGAAATCGCCGTCGCTTGTGTGCTCGACCTGATCAGTCACCTTTCGATTCCTCCAATGTTGTTCCCGCTTGCGATGGTTTCTGCCCGGATAGTCGTAGTACGTGGCGCCAAGGGGGTTGATTCGAAAGTGACGCCGCCTGCCCGGTCAGGCACAATATCGCTGCTGAATGCTTCCTAATGAAACTCGCGGGAACGTCGTGGGTATCTGAGGAGGCGAGAACTCTCGCCTAGATAATTGCCTTTTTAACCGCTGAGAACGTAATTTGCAAGTCTTGACGCCCGACGCTGAGACGCACGCACGCCCGGAGGACCACCTCACGGAGCTGAAATTCAGCTCGCTGCAGCTCCCGGAGAAGCTATTTAAAGGCATATCTGACGCGGGCTTCAGTTATTGCACTCCGATCCAGAGCGAGACTCTGCCGTTGGCCTTGGACGGACATGATGTCGCCGGGCAGGCGCAGACCGGTACTGGCAAGACCGCGGCATTCTTAGTGGCTTTATTCTTCCGCTTACTCGACACGGCACGAGACTCGACGAAACAGCCTGGGCCGAGAGCATTGGTGCTAGCTCCCACAAGGGAACTCGCCGTGCAGATTCACACAGACGCCGTCCAGCTAGGCAAGCATCTACCATTCAGTCTCGGTCTTGCCTTCGGCGGCACGGATTATGACAAACAGAGGCGCACGCTCGCGAACGGCGTCGATGTATTGATCGGTACGCCAGGCCGCTTGATCGACTATCACAAACAGAAGGTTTTCACGCTACGTCACATTCAAGTCATGGTGCTGGATGAGGCGGACCGTATGTTCGATCTAGGCTTCATTCGCGACATCCGTTACGTATTACGGCGACTACCGGACCCGGAGAAACGGCTCAACATGCTTTTCTCCGCGACCCTCTCGTATAGAGTCTTGGAATTGGCCTACGAGCACATGAATGACCCCAAACTGATTCGGATCGAAGCCGACAAAAAAACCGTCGACCGGGTTCGACAGTGCATCTACTTCCCGTCGAATGAGCAGAAAATTCCTCTGCTAATCACGCTCCTGAGTCAGCTGGACTCCCCTCGAGCGATGGTGTTCGTCAATACTCGTCGCGAAGCCGACCGGCTGGAGAGCTACCTGGAACACAATGGCATTCACGGCCGAGCGATATCCGGTGATGTGCCCCAGCGCCGCCGCTTTAAGATGTTAGAGGCGTTCCACTCCGGTGAGTTGCCCGTCCTAATTGGCACCGACGTCGCGTCGAGAGGACTGCACGTTCCCGATGTAACGCACGTCATCAACTATGATCTCCCTCAAGACCCTGAGGACTACGTCCACCGAATCGGCCGCACGGCGCGCGTCGGTGCATACGGCGATGCGATTAGCTTCGGATGCGAGGACTACGCGATCTCGCTCCCCGACATCGAGAGCTTTATCGGGCATAAGATTCCGGTCAAGACGATCGAAGTCGAAAGCTTGATGAATATTAAGAAGCCGCCGAGACGCCCAAGGAAGCCCCGAAGCCATGACAGCCGGCCGTCGAGCAAGCGCGGAAGACCCAGGCGCAAGCGCCCCTGACTACCAGCCACAATAGGTATTCGGCGGGCTAGCTCTCAGACGACGCCCACAACCACATCGAGCGGAACTCGGGTAATCATCTGAGCTCATGAACGCCGTCGACGGCGGGAAACGACGAGATCTGACGGCGCGGCAGCCCTGAGTCGGGACATCGAATAGCTACGGTAAATTTCAGCCCGAAGGTGCTCGCGGCCCTCAATACACTCAGGCTGTCCTCTATCAGGACCGTGCGCTCGGGATCGAAGTCTTCGTCGGCGAGAAATCTCTGCCAAAACGCCTGATCCTGCTTCGGGTAAAGGTAATCATGCGATGAAATTAAGCCATCCACTTCGCGGTCCAGGCCAGTCTGTGCCACCTTGACGGCAAGTGTTTCCGGGTGTGCGTTTGTCACCAGCAGCAGGCGCTTCCCGCGCTGTCTAACGGCCGCCAGGAACTCGGTGGCCTTCGGCAGATACTGAATTCGCTGACGATGCTCCCACTTTAGGGCGCGTATATCCAATCCCAGGGTCTCGCTCCAATAATCGATGCAGTACCACTCCAGGCTTCCTTCCAATGCTTCGTACCGACCAGCCAGCTCCCGTCGGGCCTCCTCCTCTGGTAGGTTACGATGCCTTGCATAACGAGAAGGAACGAGCTCGCGCCAGAAGAAGTTATCGAATGCCAGGTCAAGCAGCGTGCCGTCCATATCGACCATCACTGTATCGACGTGGTCCCAACGGATGATCGGGCGCGGAGGAACGGGCATCTTAGAGGCGAGCTACCTGCATGGTGTCACTATGATACTCAAGGCGCATTAATGGAACGGAATGCGAAGCTTGCGCTGCTGGACGATCTGAGGGCCATCGCGGCCGCCGCAGGCAGCGCGATCATGCGCGTCTATGACAGTGAGTTCGTCGTGGAGTTCAAGGACGACCAGTCGCCACTGACTGAAGCGGACCGCGCGGCTCACGAGCTGATCGTCGCGGCGCTGAGGGGACTCGAGCCGGCGCTACCCATACTCTCAGAAGAATCCGCCGTTGAAGAGCTGGTAGATCGACTGAACTGGGATAACTATTGGTTGGTGGATCCTCTGGACGGCACGAAGGAGTTCGTGAAACGCAATGGAGAGTTCACCGTTAACATCGCATTGATCGAGCAGAATCGTGCCGTGATGGGAATCGTATTGGCCCCGGCCAAGGAGCTTGAGTATTCCGGCGCGTTGGGCTTGGGTGCGTGGAAGCGGGTCCAAGATGGTCCCCTTGAGGAGATCCGCGCTACGTTAAGTCAAACCGGACCGGTTCGGGTCGTCTGTAGCAGGAGCCACCCGAGTGACGCGTTGGCCGCCTACCTCGAACGCCTTGGGCCGCACGATCTCAAACCCATGGGGAGTTCCCTGAAAATCTGCCTCGTCGCTGACGGCCAGGCAGACGTCTATCCACGTCTTGGTCCGACTTCAGAGTGGGATACTGCGGCGGCTCAAGCTATCCTCGAGAGTGCTGGAGGGAGTATGATGGACCCGGTCGGCCAGGCGCTACGATATAACACGAGGAACGGTTTTTTGAACCCGTACTTTCTGGCATTTGGCGACCCAGACCGCGATTGGCTGGCAGCGGCAAGTAACGCTTGATGACAGACAATATCGAACTCGAGGTATTCAAAAACGTGGAGCGACTCAAAGAGTTGCGCGTAGAGCACCAAGATCTAGATCAGGTAATCTCCCGGCTTGTTGTCGATCCGCAAGTGGATCAGATCATGTTGCGGCGCTTGAAAAAGCGAAAGCTCATGATTAAAGACATGATCACCCAGTTGGAAAGTGACCGAATTCCAGATCTGAACGCCTGACGGCGACTCGTTCGTCACGAGGGTTTTGCGCTGCCGGAGCACGGCAGTGCAGATTGTGGTGCGCGAAACCACGCAAGCGGCGAAGCGATATGTGGACTGCGAATGCTTCCGGACAACGCTGGCAGGCCGATCGTTTTTACGTTGTCTCCGCCAGCGCCGATGTCGTCTCGTCGGCCGTGTCTCTACGTTGCTGTGCGTGCCCCAGAGCGATGGACAGTGCCCCCCAGACCATCGCTAGCGGCACCGCGGCGGCCGCGACCCACGTGACTGTGAGCCCCAGCGCACGCAACGCACTGTCGATACCCGCGCCGGCGACGTCACCGCCACGATAAAGAAAAACATCCACCACCGGCTTCGCTTTGTACTTCTCTGCGGGCGGTACGACGCTAAATAGCGTCTCGCGCGCGGGGCGCGAGATCGCGTAACGCGTCGCGCGGTGAAGAGCCTGGAACAGTGCCACGACCCCATAGAGCGGCCAGATGGCCAGTATCACGAAGCCTGTAACTGTAACCAGCGGTAACACTGAGAGCGTCCAACCGACTCCGAGCCGCTTGATCAGATGTGTGGTAATAAACATCTGCGTAATCAGGGTGGCGATCTGGGCCAGCATATCGAATTGCGCGAAGCCTCCTACGCGCTGGCTGAAGGTGTCGGTGTTGTCCAACACGCCTTGCGCGACCATGAAGTAGATCAGCGTATTGGAAATTGCCAACAGCACGATGAAAGCGCCAATGCCCAAGAGGTAGGGCGACGTCGCCACCGCCGTCGCCCCGTCCCAGAAGTCACCGCCGATTCGCTCGCCGGCCTTCGCCGTCGAGACTACACCGCCTCTTGCGAGTCGCGAATGCTCCGAGCCGATCGCGAGCTTGTCGAGCGTCAACATCAGGACGATCGCCAGTCCGAAGAACGTCGCGCCGATCAGCATTAAGCCGGCCGGCAGATAGATAGACTCGGTCAACCCGCTGACAAAGCTCGCTGCCCAGCTACCCGCTATCGCGCCGAGCGTGCCACCGATACCGATAAACGCGAACATGCGCTTGCCCTGGTCCACATTGAATAGATCGACCATGAACGCCCAGAACAGACTGTTGACGAACAGGTTGATGACGCTGAGCCAGATGAAAAATGTATAGCCAACGCCGCGTGCCAGGCCCGTCTCCAGGTCAGAGCCGATCAATCCACCGCCGGCTCTCGCGTCCACCACGAGTAAGGCGGCGAAGCCGATCAGACACACGATTACGAAAGAATAGCCGATCGGTATGAATCGTCTGCGGTCCAATCGGCTGACGACGCCGCCGAACAGAAGCACGATAACCAGCGACGCGACAGAGGTCGAGAGGAAATACCAATACAACGCGCCCATGCCGCCTGAGACACCCATCGCCTCGCGCACGGGTCGTAGGAAGAAGTACCCGCACAGCACGCAGAAGTAGAAACAGGCAGCCAGCAAGCCTAGCGAGAGTTCGCCAGGCCGAAAGTTGAGCGCGGTCGCGAGCCGTTTCATCATTCTTGTTCTCTTCCTCGGTCAACCGCCCTCTACGGCGATCGCGCCAGTATAGCCATCTCGATCCGCAGCCGCGTGGCCAGGCCGATCTCGCCGCGAGCGATCCCGGGCGGCCACAGGCCAGATTCGGGGGACCCTTGGGATAGGTTAACTATTTAAAAAATATAGATTAATTAGTCCGCTGACGCGACGGTCTCCGGATCTGTCCTGGATCCCTCCCGGAAGACCGGAGCATTTCGACGGCGAACTTTATGTGGAATCTCGCGCACGGGGCACAGCTTAGAGCTAGGATATAGGGATCTGGAAAGACCTCATCAAAGAACTCAAATTCTAGAATAATTAAGGAGGGAATCTGTGGCCTCAGCACACAACACCAGGAGTATCCGTAACATCGCATTGGTCGGTCACGCGGGCGCCGGCAAGACGACACTACTCGAAGCGCTGTTGCAAAAGGCCGGCGCGATCGAGACGCAAGGTAGCGTAGAAGAGAAAACTACGGTCTCCGATTTCACCGAGCGCGAGCAGGCGCTAGGTCACTCTCTGGACGCTGCCGTCTGCCACTTGGATCATGACGGGATCAGTATCAATATACTCGACACGCCCGGCTACCCCGACTTTATGGGCCGCGCCCTGAGTGTTCTCCCTGCGGTAGAGACCAGCGCCATTGTCATCAATGCGCAGACCGGCATCGAACTCGTCACGCAGCGGATGATGGACTATGCCGCCGATCGAAGATTATGCCGATTGATCATCGTCAATAAGATCGACGCCGAAGACGTCCAGCTCGAGTCGATACTCGATGAGATCAGGGAAATTTTCGGACGTCAGTGCCTGCCGCTGAATCTTCCGGCTCGACAGGGTCAAGCCGTAGCGGACTGCTTCTTCGAGCCCGCCGATGAAGAGCCCGATTTCTCTTCCATCCAGGCGGCCCACACGGAGATCCTCGATCAAGTCGTCGAGCTTGACGACGATCTCATGGAACAATACCTCGAGCAGGGTGAAGATATCTCGCTCGACCAACTCCACGATCCGTTCGAACGTGCACTTCGACGCGGACACCTGATCCCGGTCTGTTTCGTCTCCGCCGAGACCGGCGCGGGCCTACGACAACTCTTAAGAATCGTCTCGCAGCTCATGCCGAGCCCGTTGGAAGGCAACCCGCCCGAGTTCTATTCCACGAACGGTGACGAAAAGTCATTCGAACTCGATGCTGGCGACGAGGCTGGCCATTTCATCGGCCATGTCTTCAAGGTCAGCGTCGATCCCTACGTCGGTCGCCTCGCTACGTTCCGCGTGCATCAGGGCAAGATAAAGGCCGGTGACCAGGTCTTCATCGGAGAGAAACGAAAAGGTGTAAAGCTCGCGCATCTCTATCGAGTTCAAGGTAAGGGATTGGAGGAAATGGCGAGCGCGGTGGCCGGCGACCTGTGCGCGGTTCCCAAGATTGACGACATTCGTATCGACGATGTGCTTCACTCGACCCATGATGAGGACGAAGTACATATGCGCTCCGCAGGCATTCCTCCGCCGATGCACGGCGTGGCGCTTGAATTGCCTGAGCGCGGACTGGAAAAGAAATTGTCCGACGCGCTGCACAAGCTAACGGCGGAAGACCCGAGCCTGATCGTGGAATTCAATACCCAGGCCAACGAGACGGTCTTGCGAGGGATGGGGGAGTTGCATCTGCGCTTGGTACTGCAGCGCATGAAGAGTGAGTTCGGAGTAGAGCTATCCACTCATACGCCGAAGATCGCCTATCGAGAAACCGTTACGCGCAAGGCGGAGGGTCATCATCGGCACAAGAAGCAAACCGGTGGAGCTGGCCAGTTCGGTGAAGTCTTCCTCAGAATCGAACCGTTGCCTCGGGGCTCAGGGTTCGAGTTCGAGAGCAAGGTCGTTGGTGGCTCGATTCCAGGGCAATTCATACCGGCGGTACAGAAAGGCGTGAGGCAGGTACTCAACGGCGGCGCAGTCGCCGGCTACCCGCTGCAGGATGTGCGCGTCATCGTCTACGACGGCAAGCATCATCCCGTAGACTCGAAAGAAGTCGCGTTCGTCGCCGCTGGCAAACGCGCGTTCGTCGACGCGATTTCAAAAGCCAAGCCAATCGTCTTGGAGCCGGTCGCGAAGATCGAGATTACGACGCCGAATGAATCGGTGGGCGACATCACCGGTCATCTCTCCGGTATCCGGGGCAGAATCGCAGGCAGCGACATGATGACCGGCAATCGAGTACGAATTTCTGCACAGGTGCCACTAGCTGAACTTGGTGACTACCACACGACACTGAAGTCTCTGACGGGCGGCGCAGGCGTGTTTACTCTGGAATTCGACCACTATGAGACGGCGCCGATGCCAGTGCAGAAAATGCTTGAGAACAAGTTTCGACCAACCGCAGAGGCTTGACTTCGACTCGACGGGACAGACCAATCCCTGAGATGGATGCCGCCGGTGAACACGGGTGGCACTTTTGGGTCGATCGCGGCGGCACATTCACCGATATCGTCGCGGCTGACCCTGAAGGCCGGATCTCGGCGTTGAAGCTCCTCTCGGAGAACCCCGGGCGTTATCCGGACGCGGTGGTCTACGGCATCCGTAGCCTGATTCACGCCGCCGGCGGCCAGTCCACGAAGATCGCGGCCGTCAAGATGGGCACAACCGTAGCCACCAACGCCCTGCTGGAACGGCAAGGAGCGGTGACTGCGCTGGTGATCACAGCGGGCTTCCGTGATGCCCTGCGCATCGGTTACCAGAACCGTCCAGACATATTCGCGCTGGATATCCAACTCCCTGAGATGCTGTATACCGTCGCCGTGGAAGCACGGGAGCGAATGTCCGCACGAGGTGACGTCGTCCAGCCACTGGACGAGGCACGCTTGAGAAAAGATCTGGAACTCGCGCGCCAGCAGGGAGTCACGAGCGTCGCGATCGTGCTTCTGCATGGCTACCGGTATCCCGAACATGAACGACGCGCAGCCGAGATAGCCCGCGGGCTGGGCTTCGACCAGGTTTCAGTGTCCCACGAGACAAGCCCTTTGATTAAACTCGTATCCCGAGGCGATACCACACTGATGGACGCGTATCTATCGCCGGTCCTCGATCGCTATATTGCTCGGGTCCGTTCCGGGCTGACCGAAATGCTCGAGACGGCGCCTCTGCTGTTCATGCAGAGCCACGGTGGTCTGGTAGAGGCTGATTACATCAAGGGCAAGGACAGTATTCTGTCGGGGCCGGCAGGCGGTGTGATCGGCATGGTCGAGACGGCACGGTCCGCTGGTTTCGACAAGCTGATTGGCTTCGACATGGGTGGTACATCCACCGACGTCTCGCTTTTCGACGGCGACTTCGAGCGAACGTCCAGTAGCGTCATTGCGGGTGTCCGGCTCACCGCCCCGATGTTGCGAATACATACGGTGGCCGCCGGTGGCGGGTCGATCCTGACATTCGCATCGTCGCGTTTGCAGGTTGGCCCGGAGTCGGCGGGCGCCGTGCCCGGACCGGCGTGTTACCGCAATCTCGGCCCGCTGACCATCACGGATGCCAACGTGCTGTTGGGGCGGATTCAGCCGGACTACTTCCCACGGGTATTCGGGCAGACCGGCGATGAGCCCATCGATACCGGGGTAGTCGCCGACCGATTCGCCGCTCTCGCAGACACGATCACCGACGCGACGGGCCGGTCCACTAACGCCCAGGATCTCGCCAGCGGCTTCCTGCGAATAACGGTCGAGCGAATGGCCAACGCCATCAAACAAGTCTCTGTGCAACGAGGGCACGACGTCACCGAGTTCACGCTTGTCTGCTTCGGCGGCGCCGGTGGCCAACACGCCTGCCAGGTCGCGGACGCCCTCGGCCTGGAGCAGATTTTCATCCATCCCCTCGCGGGCGTGCTCTCGGCGTATGGCATGGGCCTGGCGGATCTGCGATCGCTGCGACAATGCACGATCGAGAAGCGTCTGACGCAGGGCGCTCTCGCGTCTCTCTCCCGGGAATTCGCGAAGCTGGAGCTGGATGCCGGTGAAGAGTTACGCAAACAAGGCACCGAAGCGGAACTTATCGAGTTTCAGAGGCGAGTCCTGCTGAAGGCCGAAGGCTCCGACACTACGCTCAAGATACCGTGGAGCGATTCATCGGACTCGATGACCACGAGCTTCCATTCGGCCCACTTCGGCCGTTTCGGCTTCGGCGCACAACACGCACCGCTCATCGTCGCCTCGCTGGAGCTTGAAGCCATCGGCGCCGTGCAGAAGACGCAAGAGCCGCCATGGCATGCTTGGGATGGGCCACTAGAGTCCATCTGTGAGCGCGAGATCTGGTTTGACGGAGCGTGGGCGGCGACGCCGATCTACGACCGCGAGCGATTGCCCAGCGGCCAATCGATTTCTGGCCCGGCAGTCATCGTAGAAAACCACGCTACGACGGTCATAGAACCCGAGTGGCACGGCGAGGTCGACGATCGCGGTCATCTCGTCATCTCACGCCTGACACGGAGAGCGACGACGGAACAACTGAGTACGCAATGCGATCCGATCATGCTTGAGGTATTCAACAATCTTTTCATGCACATCGCCGAGCAGATGGGCGTTGTTCTCGAGAACACGGCCCACTCCGTGAACATCAAGGAGCGCCTGGATTTCTCCTGCGCGGTCTTCGACGCTAGCGGCGATCTAATCGCCAATGCGCCACATATGCCCGTGCACCTGGGCTCGATGGGCGAGAGTATCCATACGGTCCTGCAACAGCGAGATGAGCCCATGCAACCGGGGGACGTCTACATGCTCAATGCGCCGTACAACGGCGGCACGCATCTGCCCGATATCTCGGTCGTCACCCCGATATTCGATCGACTAGGCGACGAAGTAATTTTTACCGTTGCGTCTCGGGCCCATCACGCCGATGTCGGTGGAGTAACGCCAGGCTCCATGCCGGCTACCAGCCGGTCGATCGAAGAGGAAGGAATATTATTCGACAACGTCGCCCTCGTGAAAGGCAACGAGTTTCAAGAACAACGGATCAGGGCACTTCTCGGGAGCCAACCCTTCCCCGCGCGAAATCCGGATCAGAATATCGACGACCTGAAAGCTCAGATCGCCGCTAATGCCAAAGGGGTCAAGGAACTAGAGAACCTGGTAGAACGTTTCGGTCTCCGCGTCGTGCATGCGTACATGAACCACATCAAGGCGAACGCGCAAGAGTGCGTGCAGGACGCCATCGTGACTCTAAGTGACGGCCGAGCGTCGATCGCGCTGGACACCGGTGAGCGAATCTGCGTCGCCATCGAGATCGACGCCGAAGAGCGAACGGCCGTCGTCGACTTCTCCGGGACCTCGGCGACCAGCGCGAGCAATTTCAATGCGCCGGCGTCGATCGCGCGAGCTGCGGTACTGTACGTATTCAGAACCCTGGTAAAAAGCAGGATTCCGTTGAACGCGGGCTGCATGATACCGATAACCATCCGCTTGCCGGACTCGAGCCTCGTCAACCCGCGTTATCCTGCGGCAGTCGTCGCCGGAAACGTCGAGACCTCTCAGTGCATCACTGATGCTTTACTCGCCGCGTTGAACGCCTGCGCCGCGGCTCAGGGGACGATGAATAATTTCACGTTTGGCAATGACCGTTACCAATACTATGAAACGATCTGCGGCGGGGCGGGAGCGGGCCCGGACTTCGACGGGGCGAGCGCGGTACACACGCACATGACAAACTCCCGTCTGACGGACCCCGAGGTTCTCGAGTGGCGCTATCCCGTACGCGTTGAACAATTCAGCATTCGGGACGGGACCGGGGGAGCCGGCGAACACAGAGGGGGCGATGGCGTAATCCGGGAGATACGATTTCTCGAAGCGATGGAAGCTGCAATTCTTTCCAATCGGCGACGCGTGGCGCCGGCGGGTCTCCGCGGCGGTGGGGACGGCGAACGTGGGCGAAACTATCTGATCCGGTCTTCCGGCCAGGTGGAGGAGCTTGGTGCTACCGCCGAAGTGACACTCGCGCCGGGAGACCGTTTCGTCATCGAGACCCCCGGCGGCGGCGGTTACGGCCCAGCGAGGAATCGCGACGAGGCTGACGCCAGCGTGTCAAAGGCCGCCAGGCACTCCAGAAGCTAGGCTGCGTAGATCAACCAGCCTGCTGTGCGGCTTCTAGCGGCGATGCGGGTCGTGTCGTAGTGCCGTCGTCGCGATGGACGATATCGTAAACCTGGAACTCCCCGGCTTTTTCTAGAGCGAAGCAGATTCGTATGACCAACTCCGCGTCGTCGCGTTGCAGCGCCGGTCCAGTTTTCACGGAGTAGGCCTGGTCCGCCTGCTGCCCCGCCAATGCGCCGTTCCGGAACAGCTCGGTCAGGAAAGAGTTGACCTGGTTGAACAAACTTTGCCACAACGCGTCGTCCCGCGGCCGAGTTAAAGCCCAAGAGGTGTGCCGCTCAAGCTTACCAAGAATGTAGAATGACAAACGGCTTCGGTCCAATCGTTGCCAGACCTGTGAGATGACCCCGGGCCCCGCGAGGCTGATATTACCGCGAAGCTCGGACGTGCCATGATCGGTAAGCGCAAACGTGTTGATACCGTTGCGCTGGAGCATAAGGACCTGCTGATCCGTGATGCTCTCGGCCGACGATAACTCGCCCTTCAGCTGCATCTCGCCTTCCTCCAGCCTACGCCACACCCCGGATCGGTCATTCTGGCTCAGCAGGCCGGCGACCACACCTGAGGCGGGAACGCCATCTAGTATGCGGCCACTGCGCTCGGTGAGCCGAACACGCGGGTAGTAAGTCATTGCGTTCTGGCTGGCGAAACCGGAGTCGCGTAGATTGATGAGCGCGGCTTCGGGCGAATTCCACGACGATGGTGGATCCCAGATCAACATCGCCTTTCGCTTCTCGCAATAACGCTCTGCGGCGAGGAACGTCGTAATCCCGTGATCACGACCCGAAGGTGCCGGAGGCAGGCAGAGTAAGTCGACCTGTTCGTCGGCGTCCAGCGCAAACAGTCCCGTGCCTTCTTCGTTGGAGCCGATAACGTCGTAGTCGGTCAGCTCTTCCCCGTCGGAGCCGTTCGATCCCAGCTCCACATAAGGAATGGGTTGACCAGGATGTGTCGCCTGTGTCGCGTCAGGTCGCTGGCGCGGAAGAGGCCTCGCGAGCCGAAGCAGCGCCGAGTGTTCCAGAATGTCGACTATGAACCTTCTACCGTCTTCGTCCATAGACAACGAGTGAAAAAATTCCTGGTCCTCGACGAGTTGCGACCCGGGCCGCGCTAATCTCTGTACGACCAGGTTGAACAGAGACGGATCCTCCCCAATTCCGTCGTAGTCCACCGATGCGCGGAGATAAGAGTGCGTCCCTGGTTCGCGTGCTTGAAGATATAGAACCTGATCACCGGCAGGAAGCTCAAGCGACGCTCGGATCGCTCGGTTCGCTACGCGGACGATCAGCGCAACCGCTCCTCCATGCTGGAAGTAGTGTTGCACGGCATAACTTAGAAAACTTAACGAGCTGTGGCCGCCGAAGATGCGACGAAACTCCTCGAAGCTGCCAACTTGAATCGATCGGTCTAACGGTCCACGTTGCGTTCTGCCGATAAAAGCGGTGACGGTCACGGAGAAGAGTGGAATCGGGCGGCTGCCGCCGAACTGGCGCTCAGGTCCTAGGGTGGAGGAATCGGAGAATTCGACCGCCATAATGTTCGTAACCGCGAAAGACCTATGATAACCGCCCCCTAGCGAAGTTGCAGCTCTGCCTACGACAGACAGGTCCTACCAGCGAGACCCCTTGCGAGTGGGCCGCGGGACCGCAAACAACCGGATCAAGAGCACGCCGGCGATAAATCCGCCGAGATGTGCTCTAAACGCGACTCCTCCCCCGGCCGCGGGCGCAGCCAGCGAATTCAACAGCTGCAGGGCGAACCAGATTCCGAGGACGACGATCGCCGGAAGTCGCATCGTGTATAGGACCACCAGTAACGGCACGACGACCAGGATTCTGGCGCGTGGATAGAGCAGTACGTAGGCGCCCAGGACTCCCGATACGGCACCGCTCGCGCCGATCATCGGTATCTCGGAGCCGATTTCCGGCGCAGCCTGCGCGAGCGCCGCCGCGACGCCGCACACCGCGTAGAACACGACAAACCGACCGTGGCCCATGCTGTCCTCGACGTTGTCCGCG
The DNA here is from genome assembly GCA_036444815.1 of Gammaproteobacteria bacterium. Taxonomy (GTDB): domain Bacteria; phylum Pseudomonadota; class Gammaproteobacteria; order Steroidobacterales; family Rariloculaceae; genus SMWC01. The sequence goes on along the minus strand of JAZFPW010000186.1, from coordinate 12,820 downwards.
AAGATCCACAGATAGAGCATGTTCCCTGCTAGGTGCAGCCAGCCGCCGTGTAGAAACATCGACGTGAAGATCGTGACGGGAGGCGGCACCCAGGCGAGTTGGGCCGGAAGCTCCGCACCGCCGAACACCACTGCCGGGATGAAGCCGAGCGCATAGATTGCAGCCTGACCGCCTTGCGGGCCGCGCGACAACTGCCACAAGAAGACCAGGATGCAGAATCCTATGACGGACAGCGTGACGATGGGCTGGATCGAAGTCGGGTTGTCGTCTTTGAGAGGTATCATCCGAGCGATACCGTAGCAGCCGAGCTAATACGACAGCAAACTCTCCACCCCGGCCAAGAGCCGTTCGGGCAGCGAGCGGCGGCGCTTGTAAGAAATACTGTAAAGATCAAAGTCGCCGGTTGCCTCGAGTAGGAAATCGTCGCTGGTTCGAATTTCATCGACCAGCTTTAAGCTCATCGCGCGCGCACCGTACCAGTGTTCGCCCGTCGCAACTTTTCCTAGATCGATCTGCGGCCGATGCTCGAAGATCTGATTTTTGAACAGCTCGTGTACATCCTCCAGCTCTTCTTTGATCTTTTCTCTACCTTCATCGGTGTTTTTCCCGAACATGGTCAAGGTCCGCTTGTAACGACCGGCGGTTACTTGTTCGAAATCCACTCCCTTTTCTTCGAGAAGACGATGGAAATTAGGCAGCTGGGCAATCACTCCAATCGAACCGATAATCGCGAACGGAGCCACCATGATCCGATCCGCAACGCACGCCATCAGGTAACCTCCGCTAGCAGCGACTTTATCGACGGATACGAACAGAGGGATACCGTGTGTTTTGACACGCACGAGCTGAGAGGCGGCGAGACCATGCTCGTGTACGGCACCCCCGGCGTTCTCGAGGCGAACCAGGACCTTATCGTCCTTAGTCGCGACGGCGAGAACCGCAGAGACTTCCTCGCGCAATGAAGCGGTGGCAGACGCACGAATATCGCCTTTGAAGTCCAGAACGAACATTCGCTGTCGTTGCGAGCCTTTCTTGGCAAGCTGCTTCTCGCCCTTGCGCCGCCCCTTGGAATCCTTCTTAAATTGCTCTTTACCGTGCACGACACGACGCACGGCGTCGCCGAGATTCTCGAAACGCTTATTCAGATTCTCTACGTCGAGCCCGTCCCGGTGAGCGCCGCGCCTCGTAGATGCGACTATGAAGCCGGCCACGGCGAGCACGATCACGGCCACCGTCAATAGCTTCGCCAGGAACAGACCGTAATTAGCGAGAAACTCAACCATGACTGTCTCGGGCGATGTCTGCCGTGCACACAGCCGTCTGAGCCTCTGTCAAGAGCCTCCTAAAGACCAACGTTGTTCTGCTCGAGCACGCGCTCCGCCCTGTAGCTCGAGCGCACCAGCGGGCCAGCGACCACTTCGAGGAACCCGGACTCCAGGCCCCACCGGCGATAACGCTCGAATTCCGGTGGTGACACGTAGCGCTCTACCGGTAGGTGATTAACGGTCGGTCGCAGATACTGGCCGAGGGTTACGACGTCGAGATCGATCGCCCTGAGGTCGTCCATCGTCTGACGGATTTCTTCATCACGCTCTCCCAATCCGAGCATCAGGCTAGTCTTGGTCAGGACATCTGGCCGGTAGCGCTTGGCATGGGCCAGTACACGCAATGTCTGCGCATACCCAGCGCGAGGGTCGCGCACGTAATGGGTCAGACGTTGTACTGTCTCGAGATTCTGCGCGAAGACCTCCACGCCGGAATCCAATACCGCTTCGACACTCGCGAAATCTCCGGCGAAGTCCGGCGTCAGCGCTTCCACCGCCGTGCCCGGGGAACGCGCCTTGACCGCGGCGACACAAGCGGCATAGTGGCTCGCGCCTCCATCGGGCAGGTCATCGCGATCAACGGACGTCAGGACCACGTACTGAAGGCCCATGAGTTCGACCGAGCGCGCAGCATTCTCAGGCTCCAGCGGGTCCAACCAGCCTCGCGGGTTACCGGTATCTACGGCACAGAACTGGCACGCGCGTGTGCACACCGACCCCATCAACATCAGCGTCGCCGTGCCACTCGACCAGCACTCGCCGATATTAGGGCACATCGATTCTTCACAGACTGTTGCGAGCCGATGCTCGCGGACCGTGGACCTGACCTGCGTGTACTTCTCGCCAGCCGGAATCTTGACCTTGAGCCATGGCGGCTTACGGCTGGCAGGGACTGGCCGCCGACCCACGCGAGCCTTGACGCCATTCCTAATGGCGGAGAACCCCTGGCTGGTACGGTATTTCGAACCGGTCTCGACGACGGGGATGCCACGGAAATCGCTCACGATACGTGATGTTCGCTTATTATTGACGGGTGCGCATTATCTCACGGATTCCGAGGGGCGTCCCATGGGTCGATACCGGCCACCAAGTCCACCGTGCTCCAAATACATCACTCCAGAAGGCGCCGCGACTCTGAAAGACGAGCTGGACTATCTCTGGCGCACGAAGAGACCTGAGGTCACGAGGGCCGTGGCAGAAGCTGCCGCGCAGGGCGATCGTTCGGAGAACGCCGAGTACATTTATGGGAAGAAACAGCTCGGCGAGATCGACCACCGTGTGCGTCATCTTAGAAAACGCCTGGAAGGAATCCACATCATCGATCAAGTTCCGAACGACACGACAAAAATATTCTTCGGCGCCTGGTTTGAACTGGAAAACGAAGACGGTAAACGTCAAACATTTCGCCTCGTCGGTCCAGACGAATTCGATCAGTCTGAAGAATACATCAGCATGGACTCGCCCCTCGGACAGGCCGTCATCGGGAAATCATTGCATGAGGAAATTTCCGTAGCAGCTCCTGACGGAGTGACTCGCTACTCGATCATCGAGATTAATTATTCTCCGACGAAGCCATAACGCACCTACTGAAAAAAGAAACCCGGCGAAACGCCGGGCCAGTACAGGAGAAACTCCGAGAACAACGGCTGCTATTGCAACCGCGACCAATTGATCAGATAGACAGTGCTTGACTCGAGATCGAAATTCTTGGCCAACAACGCTTCGATCTCCTGCGCCTCGAAACGACTCTCGGTCGTCTGGTTGACTTCCACGACACCGCTGAATTCCTGGCCGGACCCCCTCTCAGCTTCGTCGGTCAATACGAAGTGCGTGTAGTACTTGATGCCCATGAAAAGCAGTTTAGGGACGGGGCTTCTCCAACGCTGTGACTAGCTCCACAGTTTGTCGTCTCGCCGCGTCCGAGGTCACCAGAACGTGAACTCGCCTACATAAAATGTCGCTGAAATACCGGGTTCACAGGCCGACATCGAGGAATTCCTTGACATATTCTACCCAAGCTATATAGAGGCATACTGAAATCGATCGGAGTAGGACTGATGAGACATTGGCTACCGCTAGTCTTCGGAATAGCCCTCTTCCAAGGCGCTACGGCGCAAGGCCTTCGCGATACGCTCTTTGCCGAAGCGGATGCGCTACTGGAAGGCGCGCGGAACGCGAATGCCGCTCTTTTGTCTCCCCGGCTGTTCGCCGAGGGTCTTGAGGCCTACGGCGCCGCCGAAGCCGATCTGCAGAGAGGCCGTAACCTGGACCGAATAAGATCCCGGTTGGCGACCGCCGTCACCGCACTTCTTGGCGCGACCGAGGCATCGGAGATTGCCACCATTACGTTGGCAGCTGTGATCAAGACACGGGATGACGCGATCAGAGCTGAGGCGGACAGTTTTGCGGCGGACTTGTGGGCTGACGCCGAGAACATGTTCGGCAGCGCAACGCGCCGTCTAGAGTCAGGAAACATCAGAGGAGCCCGGATTCGAGCTGACGAAGCGGAAGTGCAGTATCGCGAAGCCGAATTAATCGCCATCAAGGCACAATACTTGAATCAGACACGAGCTCTGCTCGCACAAGCCGAGCGGGCACGAGTGCCGAGATACGCACCGATTACGTTCGAGAAGGCGACAGCGCTGCTCGCGCAGGCCGAGCAGGAACTGAACAATAACCGCTACGACACGGACCTGCCTCGAAGCCTCGCGCAACAGGCTAACTACGAGGCTCGGCACGCCCTATTCCTCTCCGAGCGCGTACGGCTCCTTCGAGCTGACGACTGGACCGAGGAGCAGATCATACTTTTCTATGAGGAGCCCATTACGCAGATCGCGGCAGCAGCCGACCAAGTAGCGCAACTCGACGCGGGGACAGGGCCAGTAACCGAAGGACTCGTCGCCTACATCGAGGACCTGCGTCAGGCTGACAATCAGCAAGCGATCGACCTGGATGAAAGCCGCCTACGCATTGTCGGTCTGGAAGATGAGATTCGAGAGCTCGACGAGCGCCTGGGCGGCGTCTCACAGGAGCGAGTGGCCCTCGTCAAGAGGCTCGAGGCCGAGGCGCGAATCAGAGAGCAATTCACGCAAATCGAGACGCTGTTCGACCGTGACGAAGCACGCGTCTCCCGGGAGAGAAACAATATTATCCTGCGCCTGGTAGGACTGACATTTGAGAGCGGTCAATCTACCGTCGGCTCCCAGTATCGATCCCTATTGTCAAAAGTCAGAGCCGCTGTGGCGGTGTTCCCACGCTCGCAAGTGATCGTCGAGGGTCACACCGATGCCTACGGGAGCGACGGCGCGAACTTGGTGCTCTCTCGTACCCGGGCAGAGGCCGTTGGTCAGTATCTGAACACTGAGCTCAATATCGCGTCGTACAGGATCAGCGCTGTCGGCTACGGCGAAACTCGCCCAATTGCCAACAATGAAACGCCACAGGGACGGACGCGTAACCGTCGAATCGACATCGTCATCGAGCCTCAGCTCGATTAGCGTAGCCCCGATATCGCAGCAGGCTAGGACCCCAGCCAGGCGACGAGGCGCTCGGCCACCGCCGGGTGCGCCAGATAACCGTATGACTTGTGGACGTTCAGCCCGAGGTCGCCATGAAAGTGGTTGTAGAGATCCACGTAGTCGGTCAGTGACTCCAGAACGTCGAGCTCGAGCATCTCGCTGAAGAACGGCCTGAGTTCGGGATGCAGGGCGGTCATCTCCGCCCTCGCTGAGAAGTTCTCCCAACGGCGAATATTGGTGGGATACCGTCGACGCCCGTGGCTCGAGCGTCCGCGGATCCGCTTGTTGATGAAGCGAGTACCGAGTGGGCTTCCTAAGGTCATGAACAGGTCGATACGCCCGCTGTGTTGGTCGTCGTGCGACAATTCCCAGAGCGTGTCATAGGCGATCACAGACCCCATGCTGTGGCCTATCAATAACACGCATTCTCCATTGCGCCACGCTTCCTGCAACGGCTCTTTCAGCATCGTTCTGACCTGGGTTGCCAGCCCTCTGCGGTTTAGAAGATAGCGACGAGCCTCTCTCATTGTTAAACGCATATCGGGTTTGGCGATTAGTCTTCCGAACCACGGCGACGCATCGCCTAATATGCGGAATAAGCGCGCGAGTTTTCTGGCGACGGAGTCAATCTCGGCGATGTCCTGTGCCGAGGGCTCCGGACTCTGCAACAGGGCATCGAGTCCCGGCCTGTCCAGCTCGATCTCTGCGTGCCGACGATAGAAAGGATAGGTCCAGGGCACCAGCGTCAGGCATTCCGGGTTGGCGGCAAACTCTTTCGCAACGCTCGGCCGCACGCGGGAGAGTCCTGCCGAAATCGTTCTGCACAGTTCACGCTGATGAACCTCCCGGGGCGGCTTGGGCTTCATGCCCGGTACGAAAATTATTCTTCGAGATCTCAAGCCACCCACCGGTTAGCTTCGCGGGTCTTTATCCGGGGGAACCCGTATAATTCGACAAGACTTAGCTGCACACATCGCCTGAGGATAGGTCGTGCGATATCTCCACACAATGGTAAGAGTTAGGGACCTCGATGCGTCTCTCGATTTCTACTGCAATAAACTCGGGTTGAAGGAGATCCGTCGTGTCGATCATGAGGCCGGCCGATTCTCGTTGATATTTGTGGCACCGGAAGGTCAGGAAGAATGCCCGTTAGAGCTGACGTATAACTGGGATCCCGCGGACTATGACGAGGGGAGAAACTTCGGTCATGTCGCGTACGAAGTCGAAGATATCTACGAGACGTGCGCGCGATTAATGGCTTTGGGTGTCACTATCAATCGACCGCCCCGAGACGGCTGGATGGCCTTCATTCGTTCGCCGGACAACATCTCGATCGAACTTCTGCAGAAAGGAGACGCCCTGCCCGAGGCGGAGCCCTGGAGTTCGATGGAGAGTACCGGAATCTGGTAGTACCCCTCGAGCCGGCGTAGTTCTACGCTCGCGGTTATGCCAACCGACGAGAGGCGATCCCGGTCCGGAAAACGCCGGTTTCCATGTCGACTTCTGCGGTGTCTCTACAGATCAAGCGGTTTCTACCTGCCAGCTTGGCCTCGTAGAGCGCTTCGTCCGCGACTTGGATGGTGCCGGCCAGGCTACGACCCGAATGGCATGACGCTATCGCGACGCCAACGCTGACGGTTATCACGCTGTCAATCGCCGAGCCCTGGTGGGGGATGCGCAGGTTCATGATGTCGAGGCGAATCTGTTCGCCTACCGTCGACTCGCGCTCACCTGGCGGACCACAGAGCACCAACACGAACTCCTCGCCCCCGTAACGCGCGGCAAAGTCGAAAGGCCGATTGGCGGAGTTGGCGATGCACGCGGCGACCTTCCGCAGGCAATCGTCGCCTGCCTGATGCCCGTAGAGGTCGTTGAAGATCTTGAAATAATCGATATCGACGAGAACGATCTCCAGCGGCATATTTTCACGTTGTGACTGGCGCCAGATACGGCTCATCAGGTCATCGAACATTCGCCGATTGTAGAGCCCGGTTAACCCGTCTCGTTCGGCGATCTCATTAAGAAGCCGTGTCTCCAGGAAACTGGTGCGCAGCACGAACTCGAAATTGTAGCTGGCGAGGCCGCTGAGCATGACAGCCGCGACCAGCATTGCCGTCGAGTAAGACAGCTGCTGCGCAACCACGTCCATCGACAGCCCGAGTGCGAGGTATGCTGTGACTAACGCGACACCGATCGTTGTACTGACTCTGAACCGGAGGCCCGGGAACAGGCAAGCGTAGAAGACGTAGAGAATCACGAGTATCAGACCAAGCGCGATATAGGAGTCCTCCCCGGCAGCGGCGACCTGACTGTCGTAGATCACGACGAACCCGAGCAACGTAACGCTGACGGCGGCAATCCGAGTGTAGTGTTGCTGTAACGCAGGATGCCAGGTGGCGAGCACGAGCAGCACCAGGCCGGGCAGGATGACGCCGAATCTCAGCGCGCTGCTCAACTCGACGACCGGCGACCCACTTGCCGCCCAGTCGAGGATAGAAACGGCTGCCAATATGGCCAGCAGTATCAGCGAGGCGATCCGGCTGCGGACGAGGTTCTGTCGAACGAGAAGCTCGCGAAACTCCCTCTCCAGGAAACCGCGAAACCGCAGGTTCGCGAAGCCTTCTCTGAGTTGCGCTGCAAAGGGGGAGCTGCCGCTCTGGAAGTTGAATGCGAGTAAATCCATAAAAGCAGGCTCATGCTCCATGCAAGGCCAAAAGTGTGAGCTAGCGCGTCGGGAAATTCCCTAACGCAGATCACAGGATTCGACTCGCAAGCGTGATCGATAGCGGTATTGCCGGAGCGCTAGCGATACAGCGGCAGCAGGTCTTCCTCGGGCGTTTTGTCAAATGGCTGGCTGACCGAACTCACACGTGCGACGGCCGCACGCAAGTCTTCACCGCTCCAGTGACCCGTCTCCGGTCCGTAGAGGTCACGCTCGAGCTCCTGCAACGCGTGGGCGAAGTCGTCCGGCAAACGAGCCGCGAGGGCTCCGAGGTTGCGTGGTGACGCGTCGGGGAACCGCAATTCCCCCCAGGCCAGCAGTAACCGCCGTGCCTGACCGCCGTTGTTCTGATCACACGCACCGCGTAACTGGCGCAGTAGACGCCGATTGGCGGCGCGCTTCGGCGTCCCTTCTTCCTCGGTCTTTACGGCTGCGCCTGCGGATCGCTGGCTGCGCCACCATAGACCGAGTGTCGCCAGCCAGGCCCCGAGAAACGCGACACTGAGGCCTTGCCAGACTCGATCGTTGGTCCGCGCAACCGGAATCGTCGCGCCGTCCGGCGCTTGCGACACGGTATCCGACATCACCGGATCGGAACCCGGGAGAACGTACAGCGACCTCGCCGGTGTCCTCGCGACCTCCCAGCGCTCTTCCGGAACGTTGAACCAAGGGAGCTCGACCGCGGGAAGAACGTGTGAACCCGGCCTCTGCGCTAGTACCGCGAAACGCTCCCTGCGATGAGCCCGAATGCCTGCCTGCTCCGCCTCGCGGCTCAACTCCGGCTGGTCCGCATACTGCCGGATGCCTTCCGACTGCAGGAGCTCAAGCTCCGGCAACTGCGTCTCCAAGAGCCCGTCGGCGTTGATAGTCAGCGTTCGTGTCTGCGGTATACCTGCCGTAAGTTCGCCCTCGCCGGCACTCCAACGCTCGTCCAACGTTAAAGACTGGGCCGGCAGCCACGCCGCATCGGCGTACGCAACCGGTGGCGGCACCGCACCGCGGACCGTCAGCGACAAAGGCTCGGAACGGTAGCGCTGTACGCTGGAGAATCCCGAAGGCGGGACCACGACAGCTTCGAACGTGACCGGATCGATCGTGAGGGGGCCGGTCGCCTGCGGAAATATCGCATAGCGTCGCTCAAGCGCGATGAAACTCCGCCCGTCAAGCACGGTCTGAAATTCTCTGTCCTGCCCCAGCTTCTCGACGATCGCTTCGCCGCCACTGACCTCAGGTAACGTCAACGAAGACCGGCCCGTACTGATACCCCGAAACAGCGTCATCGTGTAGATCACCTGGGACTGAACATAGGGGTCGACCGGCGTCGCCTTCACTTCGATGAAGATGTCGCCCGCTGCCGAGGTCACGGGTGCGGGCAGCACCTCGATATCCACCGGGTTGCTGAACGAGCCACTCAACGCGATCGGCGGCAGCGTGTAGCTCCCGATCTGCCTGGGCATCAGCTGCAGACTCCATTCGGTAGTCTGCGTCCTCCGCCCACCGGTCATCTGAAAATTCGTAGCCCGCGAGCGCTGCAGAATGTCGAAATCGGCTGCCAGCGGGGACAGATCGGGCTCGCCGCGAGCAGGCCCCTCCGCGCGCAGCACATAGGTGAAAGACTCGTTTACCCGCGCGACCGGTCGATCGACGCTAGCCCGCAACGAAACATCCTGTGCTGCGACGGCCGATAACCCGAGGCCGCCGATCAGCAGTAAAGCTAAGCAACGAACCTGAGCGGCCCTACTCACCATGGCTGCTGCTCATCGCCAGGCCAAACAAAATTGCCATCCTGATCAATACCGAGCCGCTGGTATTGATAGAGAAACTTTCGGCGCAACAACCCACCGGGATCCTGAGGAATCCGTCGCAGCCACTGCTCGGCGGCTTGCTCGTCCGCCCACTCCTCGAGCTCACCCGCCGTCGGTAGCTCGCCCTGCGGAAGCTCTTGTGCCAGCGCTTGCTCCGCGGCGGCTTGTTCGGCAGAAGATGGCTGGTCAGCTTGCTCCTGTTCAGCGGCCTCTGCATCTTCGGACCGATCGTTCTCGGCAGACTCCGCGCTTGGGGGCTGCGGCGAACTCTCCGCTTGATTTTCGTCTGAGTCTTCGCCGTCTGAGTCGCCCGAATCCGACTGGCTCTGCGGCGGTTGCTGCAACAACAGATCGCGATTGTAACGGGCATCCTCGTGCTCGGGATTCATCTCCAACGCCCGTTCAAAGGCCGCGATCGCCGGGGCGATCTGCCCGTCGCCGGCCAGTGCGTTGCCGCGATTGTACTGAGCTTCTGGCGTCTCCAGGCCGTCCAGGGTCGCGGCGCTGTCTTGATAATCGCCGGCCCGGAACTCGGCCGCGGCTCGCCAGGACAGGTCCTCGAACAACTCGGCCGCGCGCTCGTGCTCTTCGGCCTGAAACGCTTCCTGTCCCTGTTGATCCCGTGTCTGCCAGAGATCGGCCCAGGTCAGCGCATGAGCCTGCGGCATCGGCAACGCAAACCAGACTACCCAGACGACGACCCAGCCGCGGCGAAACGCGAGGGCCGCGATAGGAACCAGGAGCAACACGAGCCATAGTCCCCGGTCACGCCAGGCGATGATCTCGTACGACTCCGTACTTCCCGAATCGGCCGCGTCACCCACCACGCTCAAGGTCGGCGGCAGTAAATAGTCCAGGTCCCGGTCGTCAGCGGTCAACGTGGCGAAACGGCCGCCCCCGCGGTTGGCGAGGCGCTGCAGCAGTGCCGAGTTCAGCCGCGGAACGACGACCTGCCCGGTCTGGTCGGTCAAGAACCCGCCCCCGGGGTCGACGATCGGACCGCCGTCCGCGGTACCTACCGCAAGTACGTGCACGGTGAAGCCTTCTCGATAGAGATCCTGCGCGATCGCGAGACTCGCCGGCGAGACTTCAGCGTCGGTTATGACCAGGATCTCGCCGCGAACAAGTCCCGTCTGACGAAGCAGTTGGGCGGCCTTCCGTAGACCGGCCTCCGGATAACTCCCACGGCTCGGCATGATGTCGCTTGACAGACTCGCGACTAGTAATGCGATCGTACGCACGTCGGATGTCAGAGGCGCTACGGTAAACGCGTGTGCGGAGAAGACGACGAGCCCGGTCTGGCCGGACTCGCGGCGCGCCAATAGAGCCAGCAACTTGAATTTCGCGCGATCCAGACGCGATGGTTCTACATCTACCGCATCCATGGAGCGAGAGAGATCGAGCACGACGACGAGCGCCTCAGCGGAGCGCACCGTGGGGGTCGGCAGTCGCTCCCATGTCGGACCGGCCAACGCGAACGTCGTCAGCAGCCACGCGAGTATCGCGGCGATCAGGACCGTGCGGCGCTCCCTGAATACCATGCTCGACCCGGTTAGCACATACGGCTGTAAGGCTTCGTCGACGAACGCTCGCCAGCGGCTACCGAGCGTGCCGCGCCTCAAAAGCTGCCAGCTCAGCCACATGCCGAAAGGCAACACCAGCAGCCACCACGGCCTTAGGAAATGAAACTCAGCCATGATCTGCTGCCGCGAAGACTGAACCCTTGAGCGTGCCTCGAAGACCGGCCAGCGCCCAGAGCACTCCCAGAAGCAAAGCGACACCGAGCGGCCAGTGGTACCGCTCCAAGATCGGCCTATAACCGCTCTCGTCAGCAGCGGCCGGCTCCAGCTCGTCCAGTATGGCGTAGATCTGTTGGAACGCCTCGGTGTCTCGCGCGCGGAAATAACGGCCACCCGTCCCCTCGGCGATCGTCGTCAACGTGCGTTCGTCGAGATCCGCAGACGGGTTGACCTCGCGGACGCCGAACAGCGATTGCACCATCACGGAATCGGCACCGATACCGATCGTGTAGATCACCATGCCGCGGTCACGTGCGAGCTCGGCCGCCTTCAACGGGTCGATCGAACCCGCCGTATTGGCACCATCCGTCAGCAACACGAACACGCGGCGGTTCTCCGCAATCTCCGCGTCGGTCAACGTCCGGATGCCGAGACCGATCGCATCACCGATCGCCGTCTCCTGTCCGGCCAGGCCGATGACGGCTTCGTCGAGCAGAATCTGGATCGTGGTTCTGTCGAAAGTGAGCGGCGTCTGCAGGTAAGCTTCCCGGCCGAAGAGAATCAGACCGATACGATCACCGATACGCCGTTCGATGAACTCCTTTGCGATGGCCTTGGTCGCAGTCAGGCGATCGACCCACCGACCATCCAGCTGGAAGTCCTGCTCTTCCATACTCCCGGAGAGATCGACGGCCAGCAGCAGGTCGCGGCCGGTCATCGGTAGAGACTGGGGCTGACCGACATACTGGGGTCGTGCCGCCGCGAGGAGTATCAATATCCAGATTAACCACAGCAACAACAGACGCCGCCTGTTGGCGCCCCGGCCGCTACCGGCACCGAACAAGTTGTCGAATTCGGCCGCAACCGGCACGCGGAGCGCCGCGTCTTTGCCCATGTACTCGGCCCTCATGAAGCGACGCACGAACCACGGCAGCGGCGCGAGCAACAACATCCACGGCCAGGCCAGCTGCCACATGGCTCAGCTCCGCGGCGGCTGGGCTTTGACCCAGGCGACACACAGTTGGCAGAGCTCGAGTGACTCTTCCGCCGCAAGACCTCCGGCGGCCCGATAGGGGGAGGACAGCACGAGTTGGCCGGGCCCGTCGCTGAATAAAGAACGATCCCAATGACTGTCGAGATAGGAGAGCCACCGCGCACCGACGAGACCGGCCACCTCGGCAGAGTCTCGCGCGATCGTCATCGCGAAGCGCCGCAGCGTCGTAGACGCCTGCAGGACACAGGCACTCGGATCCGCGCCGGCCTTGATCGAGTCGATCGTCTCTCGCAGAGATCTGCAGGCCGCACGGTGACGCCGGAGCCGGCGATAGCGCAGTGACACGACGATGATCAGACCGAGCAGCGCGGCAGCGAGCAGCCACGAGCCGAACGCCGGCGGCCACCAGGTGATGTCGCCGGGGAGATGAATGTCTCGCAATTCGAGTTCGCTGGGGTTCATCGACTCGCAAACCGCTTCGCAAGAACCGTGCGCGGCTCCTCCGTTGTCGTACATTCCAACAGCTGGACCGACGGGAATCTGGTGAGACTTTCAAGGAGCGCCTTTCGCCGTTGAAATTGAGCGCCGTAGCGTCGCCGGGCTGCTTCGGAGTCCGTGTCGATCGCGACGGTGCGCGAGCCGGACTGAATCCGATAGCGACCGGGCGGCGGCAGCTCGACCTCCACGGGATCGAACAGATGAAACAGGAAGACATCG
>JAZFPW010000185.1:0-7903 GCA_036444815.1 Gammaproteobacteria bacterium | reverse complement strand
TGCTGCTGTTGTGCCCGATTCTGATGACGCTCGCTCTGTCGTTGCGAGTTCAGTTCCTGATGGGCGGAAGCTCCTGGGTCTCCGTGTATGTCAATACACTGACTCGTATGGACACGCTGATATGCGGTGCTCTGTTGTGTCTGCTTTATGAATCACGACTGCCGCTACTTCAGGCGGGAAGAAAATGGCTCGTTGCGCTCGTAGTTCTGCTCCTGGCGATCCTGGCCGCCCTGATCAGCGTGCAGACGAACTTTGCTATAGGCATGGGTACGCAGACGGTGGGTTATCTCGTCATTGCGTTGCTGTTCGCGTTGCTGATCCACTTCACGCTACAGTCTGATCGTGGTCTGTTGCAACGACTGTTCGAGCGTCCGTGGCTGGTTATGCTGGGCAAATATAGCTACGGCATCTATATTTTCCACTGGCCGATCCTGTATTTTCTCTATGGCCGCTCCGGCTTTCATTTCTGGGCCGCGGATCGCTTCGGTAACCTGATGGCGCTCGCGCTGACCCTCACCGTCGGAATCGGTGTGACTCTGGGCTTGGCCGCTCTTAGCTGGCATTTCTTCGAAGCGCCGATACTGCGGCTGCGAGACGCTCGAAAGGGCCGCCCCGACAGAGTCGCCAGCAGTGTGCCCACCGGTAGTTGATCTAGTAGTGACGTAGAATGAACTCTCCCGAAAAATCCGTGTTCAACCCGCTTCTGGATCTTCGGATCGCCGTCATCGTTCCCTGTCGCAATGAAGCGGCGAGCATCTCTAAAGTAGTAGAAGATTTTCGGTCAGCGCTCCCCGGCGCCACCGTATACGTCTACGACAACAATTCTGATGACGAGACGGCGAAGCTAGCCAGGGACGCGGGCGCCGTCGTCCGATCGGAGCTCCTCGCCGGCAAAGGTAACGTCGTACGGCGGATGTTCGCGGACGTCGAGGCCGATATCTATGTTCTCGTCGATGGCGATGATACCTACGATGCCGCGAGCGCAGGAATACTCATCGAGAGATTGGAAGCGGAATGTCTCGACATGGTCAATGCGGTGAGAGTCGCGTCCGGTGCTGCTGCCTATCGGCCCGGCCACCGGTTCGGCAATTTCATGCTGACGGGGATCGTCGCACTGATATTTGGAAATCGCTTTACCGACCTGCTGTCTGGCTATCGGATATTCTCGCGACGGTTCGTCAAGTCGTTTCCCGCGCTCACGAGTGGATTCGAAATCGAAACGGAGCTAACCGTGCATGCTCTTGAACTGAGAATGCCGATCGCCGAGATCGAGACGCCGTACCGTGAGAGACCTTCGGGATCCGTGAGCAACTTGAGAACGATTCAGGATGGTTGGCGAATTCTAAGAACCATCTTGTTGCTCACCAAGGAGGAGAGGCCGCTACACTTCTTTGGCCTGTTCTTCGCGATTCTCGCCGCGCTCTCGGTCATCTTATCCTGGCCGGTATTCATCACGTTCCTGGAGACCGGCCTGGTACCTCGTTTCCCCACCGCCATCCTGTCCACCGGCCTCATGCTGCTGGCGTTCCTGAGCCTGGGCTGCGGTATCGTTCTGGATACGGTCACCCGCGGGCGCCAGGAGATGAAGCGAATGCACTATCTGGGTATCGCTCGTGATCGCCGGGGAGCCGATGATTAAGCATCGGCGGAACCATGCGACCGCGTGAGCGCGATGGATGGCGGCCCGAAAGGCAGAGTTCGTCTGTCCGGGGCGAAGCTGGCTTGCGGCGTTTACCGGGGTTCGTACTCGTCGGAGCGATCGGCTTCCTGGTCGATGCCGGGATTCTCACGGTGTTGGTGACCGGCCTCGGCGCCGGCCACTATGGTGCCAGGGCGATCTCGTTCACGGCAGCCGTCACGGCGACCTGGTATATGAACCGACGTTGGGTATTCGAGCGGATCGCCGCTCACAAGAGCAGCCGGGAATACACATCCTATGTCGTCGTGCAGGTAATCGGCGCCGTGATCAATCTGTCGGTCTATGTTGCAGTGATAGAACTCGTACCCAGCCTTGCCGGGACGCCGGTCATTCCGCTGGCTATGGGAGCCGCAGTCGCGCTGTTATTCAACTTCGGCGCGTCGAGCCGTTTCGTCTTTGCGGCACCCCGGGACAGCAAGGTCGGGCCTAGCGGGTCTTTCCGGTGACCTCGCCCTCATCCGAGACGACCTACGACGGCCGCGACAACCTGGAGGCCATGAAGCATGCGAGGCGGTATAACGATTTCCTGCTGGGTCTGATCCGAAAATACGCCCTCGGCCGCCGGACACTCGATCATGGCGCCGGCGCCGGAACGTTCGCGCTGCCGATCTCTCGGGGCGACGTGGGAGTCATCTGCGTGGAACCCGATAACAGTCTTCGGGCGGAGCTCGCGCGGTCGGGTTTGGAGGTCGCTTCGAGTCTTGACGAAGTTGCGCCTGGCTCGCTCGACTACGCGTACTCTCTGAATGTACTCGAGCACATCGAGGATGACCACAAGACGGTCCTCGATCTCTATCGGTGCCTGAGGCCGGGAGGCCGCCTCCTGTTGTACGTACCGGCGTTCAATATCCTGTATAGCCAAATGGACCGCCATGTGGGTCATTTCCGGCGTTATAGACGGAAGCCACTGAGACACCTGCTGCAAACGGTGGGATTCGAGGTGAACACGGCCTATTACGTGGACAGCCTCGGTTTTCTGGCCACGCTGGTCTACAAGCTCGTGGGTGACCGTTCGGGCGCCGTTAGTCCGGGCAGCGTATCCCTTTACGATGCGCTGGTATTCCCGTTGAGCCGCGTCATCGACTTTTTGGGAGCCGGGTCCTTCGGGAAAAACCTGGCGATCGTTGCGACGAAACCGCTGCAGGCGCCTGACTGACGAGCTAGCGAACCCGCGACTGCCGGCAATTCCTTGACGGAGTTGGCATTTTCCCCCTCTTCAACCACGTAGAATTCCGCCGGAATCCTGCCGACATTACATAATCCAAGGCTGTAACTGATCGATGCACCTGTACCTGGGAATAGCGCTAATCTCCTTCACGACCCTGGCCGTCGAGATAACCCTGGTCAGGCTATTGAGCCTGATTACCTGGTACCACCTGGCTTTCTTCGCGATATCCACCGCCATGCTGGGCATGACCGCCGGCGCGGTCACGGTCTTTCTGCGACGCGATGCCTTCGCCGGCGACAAGCTGGAACGATCGGTGAGCCTGGCCTGTGTCGGCTATGCCCTCGTCGTGCCGCTGATGCTGATCGAACTCAACCTGATGCCCCTGGGTTTCGAGCGTACCGGCGTGAATGTCATGAGCGTTGGGGCGTTCGTCTTCGCCACATTGGCGTGTGCGCTGCCGTTTTATTTTTCCGGAATCGCGATCGCTGCGGTACTGACGCTGTCGAAGGAACCCATCGGCCGCCTGTACGCGGCCGACCTGCTCGGCGCCGCGGCCGGATGCCTGCTGGTGCTGGCCGGTCTCAGACTGGTCGACGCACCCAGTTTCGTGCTTTTCTGCGGAGCGATAGGCGGTTTGGCCGCGTTGATCTTCGCATGGCGCCTGTCGGGCGCCGTTCGGTACGCGGGACTGGCTGCTTTCGCCTTGGGGACCGGATTCGCCATACTGAATGTCGGCAGCTCCGATGGTATCCGTCCCTACACGGTGAAGGAGCGGGTCGTAGACCCGGACCGGATTCTGCTCGAGCGATGGAATTCCTACTCGCATGTGGTAGTGGACCAGCCGTTCGTGGGGCCGCCCCAGTATTGGGGCGCCAGCGAGAAAGCGCCCCGCGAGCCGATTCCACAGTTCTGGATGCGCATCGATGGCGCCGCGGGGACGACGGTCAGAGGGTTCCAATCCCTAGCAGACATCGAGCACTTGCGTTACGACATCACGGCGGCGGCCTACTATCTTCGCCCGAGCGGAGGGGCCTGCATCATCGGCGTCGGCGGCGGGAGAGATATGCAGACTGCGCTGCTATTCGGCCACGAACGGGTCATCGGCGTGGACGTCAACGAGATCTTCATCAAGTTGCAGCAGACCGAGTTCGCCGAGTTCGCGGGCCTCTCCGGTCGCGATGAGGTCACGCTCGTCGCCGACGAGGCGCGCAGCTATCTGTCGAGAACCGACGAAAAATTCGCCATCATCCAGATGTCGCTGATAGATACCTGGGCCGCCACCGGCGCAGGAGCATTCTCGTTCACGGAGAACGCGCTCTACACGGTAGAAGGGTGGCAGGTATTCCTGGACCACCTGAAACCGGACGGCCTGTTCACGGTATCGCGTTGGCACAGCCCGGAGAATCTCGGCGAGACGGGCCGCACGGTCAGCCTCGCCGTGGCCGCGCTGCTGCGCAGGGGGATCACGGATCCCGCGCGCCATATCGCGATGCTGACCGCCACGAATCTGTCGACGATCATCCTTAGTCCGCAGCCAATGCCGGCGGCGGATATCGCCGGGCTGCGCGCACTCCACGACGACCTTGGCTTCAAGCTCGAGATCCTCCCCGGCGAACGGCCGGACAATGCAGATCTGCGCCGTATTGTTGCGGCGAGGTCGCTGGATGAACTCCAGGATCGGATCCGGGACCAGACCCTGAACTTCGATCCGCCCACCGATGACAGCCCGTATTTCTTCAACATGTTGAGACTCGGCAACCTGGCCGCCGCGAGGGATGCGGGAAGCGGCGTGTTGCAGGGCAACCTGACGGCAACCATTACCCTGCTCGCATTGTTGTTCGCACTCAGCGTGCTGTGTCTGGTGACGGTGATTCTACCGTTGCTGATGAGACGCGGATCTTCGGCTCGCGCCATAACGCCCTGGTCACAGCTATGGACGGCGATGGTCTATTTTTCTCTCATCGGCACAGGGTTCATGTTTACCGAGATCGGCCTGATCCAAAGACTTTCGGTCTTTCTAGGTCATCCGGTGTACGCTCTCGGTGTCCTGCTCTTTACGATCATCCTGGCCGCGGGCATCGGTAGCGGCCTGAGCGAATTCCTGCCGCGACGGCTACGCCCCCTAGTCGCCGCTGCTCTCTTCACGGCGGCCGCGATTGTTGGCGCCTCCTACCTGCTGTCCGCGTTGGTCACGGTCATGGCTACGAGTGCAATGCCGATGAGAATCATGGCGTCCATCGCGGCGATTGCACCGCTCGGAGTCGCCCTCGGTTTGTTTTTCCCGGTCGGCATGGGGCTGGCGAAACAGCAGCAGATGCCCGAGACACCCTGGTTCTGGGCGCTCAACGGCGTTTTCGGCGTACTGGCTTCGGCGCTGGCGGTTTTCGTGGCGATCTACTTCAGCATTTCCGTGAACTTCCTGTTGGGCGCATTCTGCTATCTGGCGCTTATCCCGCTGCTGACTCGCATGGTCACCGCAAGAGTGGCATGAGCAGTCGCGATGTGATTAACGCTATCCGTACGACACGTCTTGACCTTACCAGCGCCCAGTGGCAGAGATGGGCGCCGATCGTGCTATGGCTCGGCGCGACAGCAATCGCCGTATTCTTCGCCCTGCTCGTTATCGACTCGACTTATTTCGAGGGCGAGTACATTCCGCTGGGGAACGACTCCTTCTATCACGCTCGCCGAATGCTGGACACGGCCGTTAATGAGCGGGGTTTCTACCAATTCGATGAGCGCTTGCACGTCCCCGACGGGAGCTGGATCCCCTGGCCCTGGGCCTATGATTTTCTCATGGGTCAGGCAGCCAGGCTCGCCCTGTGGGTAAGACCCGCGACGGACCCGCTGGGCTTCCTGATTTACGTGCCCGTGGCCTGGTTAGCAGTCAACGCCGCGCTATTTTTGGCCGCCGCCGGGCACGCAGGCTTATCGCTGACCCATCGCGCCGTGGCCATGCTGGCTTTCGCGCTCGCACCCCTGGTGCAGCTGCTGCACTCGGTCGGACAGCTCGATCATCACTTCGTCGAATTCACTTTCGTGTTGCTCACTAGTTGGCTCGGGCTGCGCTGGTTCGCCGCGACACAAGACAGGGCATCAGCCGTGGGGCTAGGCCTGGCGTTGGGGCTGGCACCGGGATTTCACAATGGGCTGTTTATCTTGCAGGTCCCGGTCCTCGTGTGCGTGGGGCTGCTGTGGCTGCGCGGCGAGCGATTCCCGCGCCGCAACCTGCACGCGCTGGCTCTGGCCTTGATGGCTGCCACCGTGGTCATCGTGTTGCCGTCACAGCCGTTCAGGCAAGGTATGTTCGAGTTCGGGCTGTTGTCGTGGTTTCATCTATATGCCGCCGCTTGTACTTGTGTTGTGCTGATCTTCATCGGCTGGCGGAGCTATAACACGAACTCCCTGCTAACGCTTGGCAGCCTCTGCGTGCTGCTGTCACTACCTCTAGTGGCGCAACTGACGCGCGGTGCAGCGTTCTTGTCAGGCGATATCTCCGTGATGAGCGATGTGGTTGAAGCAAGGAGTCCCTTCAGATTGTTCTTCGAAAATTACGGACCATTGACGATAATTGGTCACTACAGCTGGCTGCTGCTGCTTGCCCCGATTCTGCTGGTCTATTATCTATGGTGCGCTTCGCGCCAGAGTCAGCCCCGAGATTTGTTCTTTGCAGTCATGGCTGTGTTCGGATTGGCGCTTTTGTTGACGCAGTTCAGGTTCTATTACTTCGGTCTGTTCGCCCTGATTGTCGGCAGCTTGCTGGTCGTGCAGCGTCTCTCAGAGAGATGGCGTTGGCACCGTGGTCTCGTTGCCGTCGGTTTACTGGGAGGCCTCCTGTTTGCCTACCAGCCCCCCCTGCGGGAACACCTGTTTGCTGTCTATGCGTTGGGTGCTGCGCCGATATATGAAGGGGCGCGGCCTATATTTCTAGATCTCGCCGAGCGCTGCAGGCAGGAGCCAGGATTGATATTGGCAGATCAAGACGACGGTAACTATCTGCTGTTTCATACCGAATGCAGCGTCATCAGCAATAATTTCATTCTCAGGCCGGAAGACGAACGCAAGATTGCGGAACTAGGGACAATGATGCGCCTAACTCCCGAAGCATTGCGTCAGTATCAACCCGAGGTGAAATATCTGTTCCTGCGCGTCAGGGACTTCAGTCTTGAACGCGATGGCAAGATGGAGATCGTCAGCAGCTCCCCCCTGGCCAATGCGCTGCTGTTGAATACAGAACCTCCGGACGGGTTCGAGCTGATCCGGGCCGTCCTTTCGGAACGAGCGGACGGGGAACTCGAGCTCTATGCCAAGGCTTATGCTGTTCATTGACAAATCTTTAGCTTTATCAATGCGTTTCAGCGGACCCAACCCGCCGTCTAGTGGTATCGTCAACGCATCCACTGCCTAGCCGTTGAGATCGAGAGTCAGGGAACGAGACACGAAGGAGCACGCGATGGGACGACGAGTATCGATGCTGCTGACGGGGGCGCTCGCGGGCGTCGCGATGACCGCCCAGGCCCACCACTCCTGGGGCACGATCTACAACGGCGGCCAGCCGGTCAACGTCGAGGCCGTCATCGCCGGCGACGTCTACCGCAACCCGCACGAGGCCGTCAAGGTCAACATCATGAACGACCTCGGCGAGCCCGAGGCGTGGACGATCGAGTGGCGCGGCAATCGCGGTCGCGACCGATCCCAGACCAGCGAGTACGACCTGATCCCCGGCGACGAGGTCGTCATCGACGGCCGTACCGCCCGCGACACCAACCGCAAGACCATCCAGATGACGACCCTGGTCCGCCCGGCCGACGGCATGACGATCCAGGCGCGGCAGGGACGGGGGCGTGGAGGGGGGCGGGGGAGGTAAGACGCTCCGACGTCGTATCCCACGAACCAAATAGTTACTTGGCTTCGAACCAGGTGGTCGGGAGTTCGAATCTCTCCGGGCGGCCTATCTCCGACCCGCTGGCGACATGGGCCCTGGCAATGCCCACGTAACAATAGCGTCTAGTTCAGCCCCCTCCTCTCCAATAGCG
>JAZFPW010000184.1:0-5429 GCA_036444815.1 Gammaproteobacteria bacterium | reverse complement strand
GCGAGCGGGGCATACTCGCCGCCGGCGAAGCATTGACCGACACGAGCCCGGAGTTCCTGGAATTGCAGGCGAATTTCCGCGATCAATTGGCAACGGTCGCAGAAGAACGCGGCTTACCCCTTTCCCTCCCGCTGATGGATCTACAGGATATGACCGCCTTGAGCTATATCGATATCGTGGGCGGTTTCACCGATCAACTGAGTAAGGCGTCGATTCGGTACGGCGCGGACGCCGTGTTGAGCGGGATTGCTCGAGTCACGAGGTCTGGAGTCAACGTTCAGTGGACGCTGCTAAAGGACGGGGGACGGTTCGCGTTGGGCGGTAACTCGATGCGGGACGGGCTCAGTCGCCTGGCGGACCTCTATGCGGCGGAGTTCAGCACATTCGGAGGCGTTCGCACGACACTGGTCACGGTGCTGGGTGTCGAAACGCTTGATGACTACGGCCGCGTCATAAGTTACCTGGAATCGCTGAGTCTACTCGAGGCCGTCAGTACCGAAGAGTTCGTGGACGCAGCACTCTCGGTGCGGGTGTACGCTCGTGGCGGCACGCCTGTTCTGGAACGTGTGTTGGGACTGAGCACGATACTGACACCGGCCGTCGTACCGCTCGATCAGGTGGCTAACGACAGTGAACTCACGTTCACGCTAGCCCGCTAGGAGACACCGTCAGATGACGCTGAGCTGGCTCCCGAACGCAATCTGCGTTTTTCGCGTGCTGCTCGTCGGTCCAGTCGTCGTGGTGCTGTTGCGCGAGCAGTACGTCGCGGCACTGATACTAATAGCGATCGCCGGCTTCTCGGACGCCCTGGATGGGCTGCTCGCGCGAAGCTTCGGTTGGCGAACGCCCCTCGGCAGCATACTGGACCCTGCCGCGGATAAACTGTTGATCGTCAGCGTGTTCTTGACGTTGACCTATCAGGGGCTTGTCCCGATAGGGCTTACCGCGTTGGTCGTCGCGCGGGATGTCGTGATCGTTTCCGGTGCGGTGACTTACCAGTTGGTGATTGGCCCCGTCCGTGGTGAGCCAGCCCTGATCAGCAAGCTGAATACTGCCTGCCAGCTCGGCTTCGTCTTATTTACGCTGACCGGCGCGGCGTTTCAGTGGCCGCCTGAAATCGTCATAGTCATGCTCGGTGCGGCCGTCACCTTCACGAGTATTACCAGCGGTCTAAATTACGTCGTCGGCTGGAGTAAACGAGCCTGGCGTAACACTCACGCCGATATCATCGCTACCAATTGACCCGATCGCACAGACTCCATTCGGGAGTCATGGCTCCGAGGCCGCGAGCATTCGTGCCAGTCTAGCGACGCGCTCACCCAACGCATGAGCGAGATCACGTTCGTGCTGAGAAAGGGATGCATTCCACGGCGCGGCAAGATGAGATGCGCCATAGGGGCCGCCCCCAGTGCGAGTCTCTCGAATCGCCGCGTCGGTATACGGGATGCCTGCCCAGAGCATGCCATGGTGAATCAGCGGCAATACCATCGTCAGTAGCGTGGTCTCCTGTCCGCCGTGCAGGCTGCTAGTCGACGTGAAGACGCCGGCGGGCTTATCCACGAGCGAGCCATCGAGCCAGAGTGCGCTCGTTCCGTCCAGGAAGTACTTCAGCGGTGCGGCCATGTTGCCGAAGCGGGTCGGACTACCGAGTAACAAGCCGTCGCACGCTTTGAGATCCTCGAGCGACGCGTACGGCGGGCCGTCGTCGGGGACGGCGGGCTCCGTGGCTTCCGTAGCCGAGGATACCCGCGGTACGGTTCGCAGCACGGCTTCGGCACCGGCGGCTTCGACACCTCGCGCCGCGTTTCTGGCGAGATCAGCCGTGCGGCCTTTGTGAGAGTAGTACAGCAACAAGATCTGGACCGTCACTCGAATAGCTCCAAGGCGGACTCCGGCGGACGGCCGATGCCAGCAGCCGAGGGCGGAGTCTGAAGAGTATCGACGACCTCCAATTCCACGCCTGCTGTCTCCAGAAGCGCCATTGTCGCCCGGAATTTGGAGAATTTTGGGTTATCATAGATTCTAGAATTCATTCGTAACTTCCTGTTTATACAAGGTAAAAAATCCTATTCGCCGCGATTCGACCGAGTTGCCCGGACCAGCAGTCTAGAAATTCCTTGCGCGGCTTACCAGGTTTTTCTCGCCTGGCTTGACGGCTGTGAGAGCCCCCTGTTAGGTTTCTCCCGTCCGGACATTTAAGAATAAGAATGATTCATACACGAGTCATGACTCGACTCTCAACGGTGCTGATTACCGTGTTCGTACTGGGGTGCGCCACGTCTCCTCCGGTTCAGGAGATGAGTGACGCGCGTCAAGCGATCGCGGCCGCTGAAGATGCCGACGCGGTAAGGCTTGCCCCGACACCGCTGAGCGATGCCAGACGCTACTTGAGCCAGGCAGAGACACAGATTCGTGATCGCTCGTTCAGTCTGGCTCGCACCAACGCAATCCGCGCCAAGAATAGCGCCGTGGATGCTCTGCAAGTCAGCCAGGCCGCGGGCCAATCCGCCGACAACTGACCGTCCAGTCATGAGTGTTGACGAGCAAGCTGTGCGCTGCCTCGTTCATGGGCGCGTGCAAGGCGTGTGGTACCGGTCGACGGCAGCGACGCGAGCCGAACAACTGAAGCTGCGCGGCTGGGCTAAGAATCTCACCGACGGGCGCGTCGAGGTTGTCGTGGCGGGGTCGCCGGACGCCGTCGCCGAAATGTGCCGATGGTTGTGGACTGGCCCTTCCGGCGCGCAGGTCGCAGGCGTCACGGTGGCGGAGTGGACCGATACGCTCGGGCCCGGGTTCCATGTGAGCTAGCAGGCTGTCGGGTCGGCCGCGACGTTAGGATCGAAACCACTTGGTGCGCAGTGCGTCGATGACGCGGTCGGCGTACGCGCGACGGCCCAAGCTGCCGTTGTAGCGGCCCAGGGCGCGAATCAGTTCGCCGTTCTCCATGTCCAGGTAATACTTCAGGATCCGGCAGCCGAGCAGCAGGTTGTACTGGACATCGAGCAGCTCGCTCGGATTATCTCCGCCCAGTTCATGGACCCAGAACGGCATCACTTGCATCAGGCCAAGAGCACTGCTCGAGGAAATCGCAAAACGGTCGAAGTTGCTCTCGACCTGGATGACGGCGAGAACGAGTTCGGGCGCGATATCGGATCGTGCGGCTTCGTAGTGAACCGTTCGGAGTATCTGCAGGCGCTCGTCGAGGTCCGGCACCTGCCTGGCGAGACGCTGCGACATGTCCGTGAGCCAGACCTCCGCGGCAAACCGATCGTCGAAGCTGTCGGCGTTGGCGACGGCTTCGAGCAGCACCGCCCTGAGTTGAGGATCCATCTCGGCATCGGCATCCCCGGTACGCAGGCCCTGCCCCGAGCTAGTGCTCGTAAGCAGACCGAGTGCGAACAGCAACGCGAAGCCCGCGCTGCGGCGATAGACGCTGACGGCCGTCGGCGCGGCGGTCTGTCGAGTGTTCATCGTTCCCGACTCTCGGCGAGGAATTTCGCGACGGTCTCGACCGGGATCATCTCGGCATCGGTGGCGCGACGCGCCTTGTATTCGACCTGTCCTTCGTCCCATGCCTTCTCGGCGATGACCAGGCGATGGGGTATGCCCAACAGGTCGGCGTCGGCGAATTTAACCCCTGGTCTCTGGGAGCGATCGTCCAGCAGCGCGTCGAGGCCGGCGTCCTGCAGCTCCTGATAGAGTGACTCGGCTGCCTCCTTGACGCGGTAGGATTTGTCCATGTTGATGGGGATCAACACGACGTCGAAGGGCGCGATCGCGTCGGGCCAGATGATCCCGTGATCATCGTTGTTCTGCTCGATAGCCGCTGCGACGACACGTGTGACGCCGATGCCGTAGCAGGCCATCTGCATGGCGCAGGCCTTGCCGTCCTTATTGAGCACCGTCGCTTCCATGGCGTCACTGTAGCGACTTCCGAGCTGAAAAATGTGACCGACTTCAATTCCTCGCGCAATAGCCAGCGGGCCACCGCCCGCCGGGCTCGGATCTCCGGCAACCGCGTTGCGTAGGTCCGCGATCGTGGGAACGGGGAGGTCTCGACCCCAGTTCACGCCGCGGAAGTGATGTTCCGCCTGATTTGCACCACAGACGAAGTCGCTCAGACTTGCGGCCGCCTGGTCCGCGACGATCGGGATCTTCAGGTCTTTCGGGCCGAGATACCCTGGTTCGCAGCCCGTCGCGTCCTGTACTTCCGTCGCCTGGAGCATTCTCAATGGCTGGGCGACGCCCGGGAGCGCCTCGGCTTTGAGACGATTCAGCTCGTGCTGGCCGCACAGCAATAGCGCAATGGCCGGCGCGTCCGTTCCCTGAACAACCAGTGTCTTGATGCAGTTAGCCGGTTCTACGCTCAAGAACGCACTGAGTTCTTCTATCGTGCGTACCGCGGGTGTCTGGACCAATTCGAGGTCGGCCGTCGCCTTGTCGAGTGGGTCGCCGGAGGCTGGGATCGCCACCGTCTCGACGTTTGCGGCAAAGCCGTCGGCCTCGCAATAGGCAATCGCGTCTTCTCCCGACTCGGCGAGGACGTGGAATTCCTCTGAACGGCTACCGCCTATCGCACCGGGATCCGCCTGGACGACGCGAAACTCCAACTGCAGCCGCGTGAAGATTCGGTCGTAGGCGACGCGCATCGTCTCGTAACCCTCGAGCAGAGACTCCTCATCCAGGTGAAAAGAGTACGCGTCCTTCATCGTGAACTCGCGTGCGCGCATGACGCCGAACCGCGGCCTGATCTCATCCCTAAATTTCGTCTGAATCTGATAGTAGTTAACGGGCAGCTGCCGGTAACTCTTGAGCTCATTGCGCGCGATGTCCGTGATGACCTCTTCGTGAGTTGGGCCGAGACAGAACTCACGCTTGTGTCGATCGTTCAGGCGCAGCAGCTCCGGGCCGTACTCCTCCCAGCGGCCTGACTCTCGCCAGAGCTCAGCGGGCTGTACCATCGGCATCAGGAGTTCCAGGGCCCCGGCACGATCCATTTCCTCGCGGATGATCGCCTCGACCTTGTGTAACACGCGTAAACCAAGCGGCAGCCAGCTGTAGAGACCCGATGCCAGGCGCCTGATGAGGCCGGCTCGCAGCATCAACTGGTGGCTGATGACCTCTGCCTCTGCCGGCACCTCCTTGAAGGTCTTCAGCGGGAAATCCGTTAGTCGCATGGCCTAGTGGTCCAACAAGGTTCTATTGATGAGTTCAGAGTTACTCAGATGATCCAAGACAAGGCGCGGTCCGCAGGAATATAACCTTGTTGGACCACTCGTGTCTCAAACCCTGGTTAAGAAAGCATTGCGTCGGCCGGCCAATTGCCGCAGCATCACACGAGTGGTTATCTGGCGAATTAACGACGATGCCGAAGGATCCAACGAATAGCTCCCGTCGCAGGGGGATCTACCTGTTACCGAATCTCCTGA
>JAZFPW010000183.1:0-2108 GCA_036444815.1 Gammaproteobacteria bacterium | reverse complement strand
GCAAGCGAATGAGATCATGACAGCACACGGAGCTATCACCAGACCTAGCAGTTTCTTCAGCACGGGAGGTTTGGGACCTATGGGTCGACGGTCCTCTTAGGCACGGAGCGAACCGAGTCTTGCCCCTTCTTGCCCACGCCCCCGGTTATCCCTCGCTCACGCATCCACTTGACCTGGGCGTCGTACTTCTCTGCCAGCGAAGTGCTGAATTCCTCAGCGGGTCTGGCCTTGGTGGTCGCAAAAGTGAGGACCGGAGCGCTCCGCGGGGGTTTTTGGCGTCGGAAGAACATGAATTTGTTGCTCTTGTCAGGGTCCAGGGTCACGTCAGCGGTCTTCGCGCAGCTTACCAGATCTGCCGGGTCTTCGGACCCTCCAATCGCGCGGCAGCCACTCGATCGGCGGGGCGCCAGGCGCTGGCTCAGTCTGTCTCCGGCCGTTGTCAGCAAAAGGCTGACATTGGGGCCCCGCCTAGCGTAGCGGTAGCGCCCGGACGCGATACTTGAGCTCCATTTCATCGGCGACGCGCAGCGCCCCCACCATCGCGCTGAATGGCCGCATGCCCAAATCGCCGTGGCTGAGCCGGAACGTGCCGGTGGCCTCCAGGCTATCCGCGTCCAGTCGCAGCGTCGTCGGAACCGACAGCTCGACGACGCGACCCAGGAGCTCGATGGATAATTCGAGCACGAACTCCGGCCCATCGCCGGTCGGCCCGGTCCCAGTCAGCCTGACGAACGGATATTGCTCGGCATTCAGCACTCGCTCTCCGAGCATGTTGTCGCGTGTACCGGCCATGTCGCGCTCGGACGGCTCGGTGGAAAATTCATCGCCCTCCTCGCGCCTGGCGCGCGGGTCGTCGACGACCAGGCCCCTCACCGGGATCTCCAGCTCGAAGCTCGATCGCTCGAGGTCCGGGTGCACGTAGACCGTACCGGCTATCTGCCCGACAGAGATGACGTGGCTGTGACCCAGCCGGGACAGGGCGCCGGCCCGATGGACTAGCAGGCGAATGTCGGAGCCCTCGGCGTCGACCCGGTAGATCGTGGACTCTGCGCGACTATCTTCCTGGGCCCAGGCGATGCTGCCGGCGAGCACGAGGACGACGGCAGGCAGTGACACCAGACGATTCATCCGACTACCCTCTTAATCGCTGCGCTCCACCCCACGCGCGGCCGTCGCTGTCAGTCCTTACACGACCGATTGCCCTATTTCAGCATGCAGAACGCGTTGAGCTTGTTCCCGTCGAGGTCGCGAAAATACCCGGCATAAAATCCGCCGTCACCGCGAGGGCCGGGGGCTCCTTCATCGGTCCCGCCGAGCTCCAGTGCCTTCTTGTGGAACGCGTCGACTTTCTCGGCAGCATCCATCGCGATAGCAACCATCACGCCGTTACCTACGGTGCAGGGGTTGCCGTCGGCAGGTTCGGTCACCGACAGGGCCGGCCCACCGGGCTTAGCCGACCAGGCGATAAACGTGTCCGTCTCCATCATTCGTGTGGCACTCACTTCTGCCAGTAGGGCATCGTAAAATTTTCCGGCACCTTCCACGTCGTTCGTGCCCAGCGTTACGTAACCGATCATTGTCTTCTCCCCTTACGAATCTTCTAACGGCGTCCCGTTACGGATAAACGTCTGCTTGCGGCCATAGACGATCACTGACGCGACTCGGCTCTGCCGATGTCAGCGCGCGGCTATCGCGTTATAGGCGGCCGTGACGATCCCTGTCGAGCCTCTACCGCCCGCCCATCTTCCGTCGTAGTCTGCCGAAGGGTTGGCGGCGAGGACCTGCTCGAGCGTCCTGCCCGCCGCGACCAGAGCGCTCACGCGATCGTGAATACCCAACAGCATGTCTCGGAACGCGATCACATCGTCTCGATCGGCGGTGGCGCCGTGGCCGGGGACGATCTTCGTCTCAGGGCCGATGCGTGTAATGGCAGCGTTGAGCGTCTCGATCAAGCCGAGATAATTGCCATTCCGGCTGACATCGATTAGCGGGTATTGGCCGACGAAGACGTCTCCCATGTGCATCACGTCCGAGCCCTTGAAGTGGATCAGGATGTCTCCATCCGTGTGGCCCGCCGCGATGTGGAAGGCCTCGACTTCTTCGCCGTT
>JAZFPW010000182.1:0-15040 GCA_036444815.1 Gammaproteobacteria bacterium | reverse complement strand
GGCGTCGGCAAGACGGAGATCGCCCGACGCCTCGCTCGTCTCGCCAAGGCGCCATTCATCAAAGTCGAAGCCACGAAATTCACCGAGGTCGGTTACGTCGGCCGCGAGGTGGATTCGATCGTCCGTGACCTGGCCGACATGGCCGTCAAAATGGTGCGCGAAGAGGAGCTTGCCAGGGTCAGCCCTCGTGCGACGGATGCCGCGGAAGACCGATTACTGGATGCGTTATTGCCGGGGTCGAAGGACGACGGTGGCGGCAGTGAGACCCGGCAACGCTTCCGCAAGCTGCTCCGGGAAGGGGAACTGGACGACCGTGAGATCGAGATCGACGTCGAGTCGCCGGTGATCGGCGTGGAGATCATGGCGCCTCCGGGGATGGAGGAGATGACCAATCAGTTGCAGAGCATGTTCCAGAACGTCTCGAGCGGGCGACGCAGCACGCGAAAGCTCAAGGTTGATGCTGCGCTGAAGGTCCTCACGGACGAAGAGGCGAGCAAGATGATCAACGAAGAGGACATCAAGCTGAGGGCGCTGAAAGCGGTGGAGCAAGACGGCATCGTGTTCCTCGACGAGCTCGATAAAGTCGCACGTCGCGCGGACACGATGGGCGCGGATGTCTCGAGGGAAGGCGTGCAGCGCGATCTGTTGCCGCTGGTCGAAGGCTGCACCGTGAGCACGCGTTACGGCATGGTACGTACCGACCACGTGTTGTTCATCGCTTCCGGTGCGTTCACGGTAGCGAAGCCGTCGGATCTTATCCCTGAGCTACAAGGCCGTTTCCCGATCCGCGTCGAGCTGGATGCGTTAAGCGCGGAAGACTTCGTTCGCATTCTCACGGAGCCCGACGCTTGTTTGACCGAGCAATACACGGCCCTGATGGGCACCGAGCGGGTTGAGCTGAGTTTCGAGCCTGACGGTATCGAGCGCATCGCCGAAGTGGCATTCCATGTCAACGAGCGCACGGAGAATATCGGTGCGCGGCGCCTTCATACCGTCATGGAACGTCTGCTGGAGGTCGTCTCGTTCGAGGCGGCGGACAAGGGCGGACAGGCCGTCGTCGTCGATGCGCCCTACGTCGACGATCATCTGGCCGAGCTCGTCAAGGACGAGGATCTGACGCGCTACATTCTTTAGATGCCCAACGCGCCTCATCCGCTCGACGTCAAGCTGCAGAAACGCTCGCGCAGAGTTCAGATCAGCTTCTCCGACGGCCAACGGTTCGAGCTGGCGGCCGAGTATCTGCGTGTGTTCTCGCCGTCGGCGGAAGTCCAGGGACATGGCGGTGGCGAAGGACTGCTGGTCGCCGGAAAGGAAGCAGTCAACATCGAGAAGATCGAACCGGTTGGCCGCTACGCCGTCAGGCTGGTGTTCGACGACGGCCACAATACGGGCCTCTACACGTGGCCTATACTCTACGACTTAGGGTTGAAGTACGAGAGCAACTGGCGGCGTTACGTTACCCGGCTCGAAGAAGCGGGGGAGCGTCGCTCGGCGGCGGAACCGAATGACGGATCACAAGAAGAAGACCAGTGACGACTTGACCGATTTCGGCTTCGAGTCGGTTCCGCGGGAAGAAAAGAAGGGCCGGGTACGCGGGGTATTCGACTCTGTGGCGGACCGCTATGACCTGATGAATGACCTCATGTCGGCGGGCTTGCATCGCGTCTGGAAACGGCTGACCGTTGCGAAAAGCGGGCTCAGGCCGGGACAGGTCGCATTGGACGTTGCGGCCGGTAGTGGCGATCTGAGCCTCGGGCTGGCGCGGCAGGTCGGGCCCGGCGGCGCGGTGTTCGTCACCGATATCAACGCCAGGATGCTGGCCCTGGGGCGGGACCGGCTGATCAACGCCGGCCAAGTCAGCAACGTTCACTTCCTGCAAGCGGACGCGGAGCAACTGCCGTTCAGGTCGGGGATATTCGATTGCGTCAGCATCGGTTTCGGGCTCAGAAACGTGACCGACAAGGAGGCTGCACTCGCGTCCCTGTTGAGGGTGCTGAAGCCGGGTGGGCGGTTGTTGATTCTCGAATTTTCCAGGCCACGACTTAGGCTGTTGGACCCTCTCTACGATTTCTACAGCCTGAAGGTCTTGCCGAGGCTCGGTCAGCTGATTCTCGGCGACGCCGGTAGCTATCGGTATCTCGCCGAATCGATCCGCCGGCATCCCGACCAGGATGCGCTCAAGGCGCTGATGATTCAGCAGGGTTTCGAGCGTTGCGAGTACTTCAACTTCTCGGGCGGGATCGTGGCACTGCATCTCGGTTACCGCATCTAGTGGTCCAACAAGGCTATATTGATGAGTTCAGCGAGTCGTGAAGCCGACTCCTCTTGCGATCGCGGAACAGATATTGAACGGCCACGTTCAAGAGTCCACCGCAGCGCTGGATATATTGTCGTCGCTGCAGGGCAAGAGCCTGGCGATCGACGTCGAGGGTCCCGGCATCACACTCGTTCTGACTGTGGACGAGGACAGAGTACGCGTGGAGCTCGCGAGTGAAGCTCCCGCGACAGCGACCGTACGCGGTAGGCCCTTAGCGTTGCTCGCCGCGGTGCGCGGCGATGCGCTTAGCGGCTTCACTGATTCGGGACTCGCGCTGACCGGAGATGCAGAAGTGGCGGACGACTTCTCCACGCTGCTGCGCCTGGCCCGGCCGGACTTGGAAGAGCAACTTGCCCACGTAGTCGGCGACGTACTGGCGCACCAGGCCGGGAACGCCGTTCGTAACGTCCACGCCTGGAACAGAAAAGCGCTCGCGGCCTTAGGGCTCAATACGACGGAATTCCTGCAGGAAGAGAGCCGCCAGCTCCCGGCCCGCGTGGAAGTGGAGGGATTCTTCGCGGAGATCGAGCGGTTGCGCGACGATGCTGAACGCGTAGCCGCCAGAATCGACCGCCACATCGGGGCCGCGGCGAAGGGCTAACGAAGCGATATGCGACGGTACCGGTTAATTCTCCGCCTGCTGGCCATCCAACGCGTGCTCTTCAGACACGGCCTGGACGAATTCGTCTGGGCGACACATCTGCTCAGGCCGGTCGGTTGGTTGCGGCGCCTGCTGCCACCGTGGGGGCGCCGTCGTGATCCTCTGGGGGTCAGAATCCGCCAGGCGCTTGAGGAGCTCGGGCCGATCTTCGTTAAGTTCGGCCAGGCCGTATCCACTCGCGGCGACCTGCTGCCGACGGATATCGCCAGGGAGCTCGTCAAACTCCAGGACCGCGTTCCACCGTTCGATTCCGACATCGCGCTGTCGCTGCTCGAACAAGCGTTCGGCGCACCCGCAGACGAAGTATTCGCAGAATTCGAACGGCAGCCGCTGGCGGCTGCCTCCGTCGCGCAAGTGCACTCGGCCCGACTCGAAAGCGGCGAAACCGTGGTCGTGAAGATCCTACGTCCGGGCGTACGCAAGCAAATTCAGCGGGACCTCGAGGTCCTGTACGCGATCGCGGAGCTCGCCGAGCGGTACTGGCAGCATGGCCCGCGTCTTCGGCCCGTGGAAGTCGTCGGCGAGTTCGAGAAGACGCTCTACAGAGAACTGGACCTGATGCGGGAAGCGGCGAATGCGGCACAGCTCAGGCGCAATTTCGAAGGCTCCCCCCTGCTCTACGTGCCCGAGATCTACTGGGACTACTGTCGCCCGGACGTCCTGACGATGGAACGTATCTCAGGCATCCCCATTAGCGATATCGATGAGTTGAGGGCGCGTGGGACGAATATCGCTCGCCTCGCGGAGAACGGCGTCGAGATTTTCTTCACCCAGGTATTCCAGCACAATTTCTTCCATGCCGACATGCACCCCGGCAACATCTTCGTCGACGTCGAGGACCCGGAGCAGCCGCGTTACGTCGCGGTGGACTTCGGCATCGTGGGCAGCCTCAGTGCCCGCGACCGACACTATCTAGCCGCGAACTTCCTGGCGTTTTTCCAGCGTGACTACTATCGCATTGCGAAGCTGCATGTCGACTCGGGGTGGGTTCCGTCCAACACACGCGTGGACGAACTCGAGTCCGCCGTGCGTTCGGTCTGTGAGCCTATTTTCGACAAACCGATCAAAGATATCTCTTTCGGGCTCGTGCTACTCACGCTGTTCGAGACGGCACGGCAGTTTCATATGGAAGTGCAGCCTCAGCTCGTGTTGCTGCAGAAGACGTTGCTCAGCATCGAGGGACTCGGCAGACAGTTGTACCCTGAGCTGGACTTATGGCAGACCGCCAAGCCGTTCCTGGAAGACTGGATGAAGCGGCGTACCAACCCGAGAGCTCACCTCGAGCAACTACTCAGGAGTTGGCCAGACATCAGTGAAGACCTCCTGTTGCTACCGGAGGTCGTCCATCGAATGTTGCGGGGAGTCGTGGACGAGGAATCGGCGGGCGCGTCTGAGAATTCGCCGCCGCGAACCGGCAGGATCTCGGCGCTGCCGAGCATCGTGGACCGCTCGATCTCCGGCGCGGCGTTGCTGATCGCGGGGGTCTTATGGATCGGCCTCGATGCCGCGCCGATTTGGGTAGGGTGGCTCGCGGCGGCAGCCGGATTGGCCGTAAGTCTACGGCCGCGCTAAGATCGCGGGCCGACGCTAGACTCGCCCCCGAGCTCGGTCATGGCGGCAACGATCTGCGTCAGGGCTTCTTCGAGTTGTCCAACGTCCGTGCCGCGCACGACAAGATTCGCACCGAAGCGGCCGTCCCGGGAGAACGGGTAGCTGCCGATATCGATGTCGGAATATTGTGCTGCGATGCGCTCGAGCGGTTCGGCGATGTCGCCTTCGCGAAGAAACACGTCGACACTTCTAGAGTGAATGGGCGATCCGACCGCAAGGTCAGCGGCTATGGTTTCGAACATCGCGCGCGCGACGCTCGGTATGCCTGCGAGCACGAAGACGTTCTCGACCCGGAAGCCGGGGGCGTTGCTCAACGGGTTGTCGATCAGCGTCGCGCCGTCCGGTACGCGGGCCATCTTCAGACGCGCCTCATTGAGTTCGAATGCTCCACGCCGCAATCGCGCGACGGCTTCCTCGTCCAGGATCAACTCTCGCCCGAATGCGGTCGCAATACACTGGGCAGTAATATCGTCGTGGGTCGGACCGATACCGCCGGTCGTGAAGACGTAGTCGAACTGCGCTCGACACTCGTTCAGGGTCGCGACGATGACGTCCTCATCGTCCGGAACCACTCGCGCCTCGGCGACGCGGACGCCGAGTTCCGCAAGTTCCGAGCCGAGATACTGCAGATTCGCATCCTGTGTCTTGCCGGAAAGAAGTTCGTTGCCGATCAGGAGAACGCAGGCTGTCGGAGACGCCGCGTCTTGCGCTTCATGATTTGTCGTGTCCGTCATCGCTGGTTGCCTCCCCGGCGCCCGGTCGTCTAGCCGTCGTGAGTATCGGCCGCGCCGCACTGCCAGCACGCGGCGAACTGCCCTTCATTGAGCTCGCCGCAGCCCGCGCAGCGCCACTGCGCCGCGCTTCGAGACGGCTCCTCGAAATTCTTCAACAACGTCGCCGCGCGCGCCAGGTCCTCGTCCTCGATCACCCAGAGTTCCGGCATGCATTCCAGGAATGGAATTTCACCGAGTCCGCCCGAAAGCAGGTCGTTTCTGACCATGCAGGCGATACCAGATTGCTCCAACACGTTCTTCAGGAGGCCGACGTACGCCAGAGAATCGCTAGCAGTCAATTTCTTCATCGGCTCGCTACCGCAGAAAATCCAGCACTCGCCCGACTGTAGCCTGAGTCACGTTCGACTTCACGGACGGAGCGCAGCCAAGAACGTCCCGGGATGCTGGCCGGCCTCGAGCGCCTCAAGCAGTGCCGACCCGACGATGACCCCGTCGGCGTGTTCGGCGATGAGTCGGACCTGCTCTCGTTCCCGGACCCCGAAACCCGCGCACACCGGGAGGCGCGACGCGCGCTTCACGGCGGCGAGGTAGTCAGTGAGCTGTTCGGGCAGACTCTCGGTACCGCCGGTGATGCCGGTGCGGGTCACGGCGTAAACGAACCCCTCGCTGAAATCGCAAAGCTTGCGCAGCCGTTCGGCCGGTGTGGCGGGGGTTACGAGCTGCACGAGCGCGAGGCCCCGAGCGTCCAACTCGGTCTTAAGCGGCGTACATTCCTCGTAGGGCAGGTCCGGCACGATGAAACCACTGACTCCGGTCTCCAGAGCACGCTCTGCGAGGCGCTGGTAGCCGAACGCCATCAGGGGGTTCAAATAGCTCATCAGCAGTATGGGTGCCGGCAGCTCGAACTCACGCGACGCGAGTTGGGCGAATATCCAGCGCAGACTAACGCCATGTTGCAATGCGGCCTGGCTCGCACGCTGCACGGTGACGCCATCCGCCATCGGATCCGTGAACGGAACCCCGATCTCTACCGCATCGGCCGCCTCACCGATTTCCCTCAGCACCTCGAGAAATCGCTCCGGCTCAGGATAGCCGGCCGTCACGAAGGCGATCAGCGCCGGCGCGCCGTCGAGCGTCAGGGCCTGGCGCAGTTGCTCATGCGGCAGCATTCACCGTCCCCTCGTCGGTGGCGCCGGGCTCCGCCGAAACTTCGTTGAGGATTGGCATGTCTTTGTCGCCGCGCCCCGACAGGCCGATCAGGATCCGAGTATTCGGGTGTGTCTCGGCCCAGCGCCTGGCACCCGCCAACGCGTGAGCCGACTCCAACGCGGGCAAGATGCCCTCGAGCGAACAGCACTCGTAGAGCGCGTCCAGCGCTTCGGTGTCGCTAGCCGTCACGTACTCCACGCGACCGACGAGTTGCAGCAGCGAGTGCTCCGGGCCGACACCGGGATAGTCCAGGCCGGCCGAGATGGAATGAGTCTCCTGGATCTGGCCATCGTCATCATAGAGCAGCATCGTATGGGTACCGTGGAGTACACCGGGCCGGCCCGCCGCCAGTGTCGCCGAGTGGTCGCCCAGCGCCGGCCCACGGCCGCCGGCTTCTACGCCGAAAAGCTTCACCTGGCGGTCGCCGAGGAAACCATGAAAGAGCCCGATCGCGTTGGAGCCTCCGCCGACGCAGGCGAAGGCCGCATCCGGCAGCCCCGAACGCGCGAGCAGTTGCTCTCGCGCTTCGCGGCCGATCACGGCCTGCAGTTCCCGGACTAGATACGGATACGGGTGCGGGCCGATCACCGAGCCCAACAGATAATAGGTCTCGTCGGGGGCGGAGACCCAATCCCTCATGGCCTCGTCGATTGCCGCCCGGAGGGTACGGTCTCCGGACGTGACCGGGACGACCGTGGCGCCGAGTCGGACCATGCGCTCGACGTTTGGCGCTTGTCGGGCCACGTCCACGTCGCCCATGTAGACCGTGCACGGGAGTCCGACTCGCGCACACGCGGCGGCCGAGGCTACGCCATGCTGACCCGCGCCCGTCTCGGCCACGACACGGGTCGCCCCGAGCGCCTGCGCCAACAGCGCCTGGCCTATCGTGTTGTTGATCTTGTGGGCCCCGGTGTGAGCCAGGTCCTCGCGCTTGAGCCACACCTCGGCGCCCCAGCGCTCCGACAGACGCTTCGCCTCGCCCAACGCGGTCGGCCGGCCGACCCAACCGGTCAGCTCATCCTTCAGGCGCCGCTGGAACTCTGGATCCGGCAGGTAGCGATAGACGCCTTCCGTCAGCCGATTGATGGCGGGCATCAGCGTTTCGGGTACGTAACGGCCTCCATAGGGCCCGAACCGGCCGGCGGCATCGGGTAGCTTGCCGTCGAGTAATGCCTGAAATAACGCCTCGTTGTCGTTCGTCGTCATTGCCGTTTCTCCGCTGCCCGCGCTCGGGTGATAAACAACCTGATTTTCTCCGGGTCTTTCTCTGCCGGTCTGCTTTCGACGCCACTGGAGACGTCGATTCCCCAGGGGTCGACCGTGTAGATCGCGTCTGCGACGTTGTCCGCGTCCAGTCCCCCTGCCAGGATCATCTGCGTCGCGCTCGCGATCGATGCGGCGTCGCGCCAGTCCGCTACCTGACCGCTGCCACTCGTCGTCCCCTCGAAGAGCAGGCGTGCCGGGAACTTGGCGGGGGTCATCTGTCCGTCTCGATAGACCGGCAGCGGCCGGCAGTTTGCCGGGAGATCGAGCGCCTCCAGGTCCTCGGCTTCGGTCTGTAGCCAGTCCGGCGCGAACCGCTCGCGAACCGTCTGCCATTCTTCGGCGCTGGGATGACGCATGACCGCCACGCGGACCAAGTCGGCGGGTAGATCCTGGCAAAGGTGTGCGGCCTGGTCCG
Source organism: Gammaproteobacteria bacterium (assembly GCA_036444815.1). Classification (GTDB taxonomy): domain Bacteria; phylum Pseudomonadota; class Gammaproteobacteria; order Steroidobacterales; family Rariloculaceae; genus SMWC01. The sequence goes on along the minus strand of JAZFPW010000182.1, from coordinate 6,827 downwards.
GCGTTACGCGTCGGCTCGACTCGGCGAAAACGAAGCCTAGGGCATCCGCACCCGCTGCGACCGCCGCTTGTACGGCGTCGGAGCTCGTCAGGCCACAGATCTTTATGAACATTCGCGCAGCTCCGCGCGCCGTTCGGCGCCGGCGGCGATAAGCCCGGCAACGGCGGCGGCAGGCTCAGGCGCTTGCATCAGCGCCGAGCCCACGAGCGCGGCCCGGTAACCCAGCTGCGCGACCGCACGGATCTCGGCCACGCCGTGCACGCCGCTTTCCGCGACCGCCGTTAGTCCGTCCGGCAGATGCTCTGCGAGCGACGCGAACCGGTCGAAGTCGACCTCGAGGCTGGTCAGGTCACGACAGTTCACGCCACACAGGTACGGCGCAGCCTTAGGCGAGGGGCGGGCCCCGGTCAGTGTCACGATCCGCGCGAGGTCAGCCGCGTCGAAAGCCTCGAGTAGGACGAACAGGCCGCATTCGTGAGCACTTTCCAGCAGCGCTTCCACTTCGGCATCGGTGAGCATGGTCACGATGACCAGGACGCCCCCGGCTCCGGCCGCTCTCGCCTCCAGCACCTGGTAGGGGGCGGTCAGAAAATCCTTACGCAGCGCCGGAATACCATGGGGCTCCAGCACCGACGCAGCTTCCTGAAGATGGGCCAGGCTGCCGTTGAACTCATCCGGTTCCGTCAGTACCGAGATCGCGGCGGCTCCGCCGACGGCGTATGCGTCCAGCTGAGTGCGACGATCGAAGTGTGGCTCGGCCAGCGTACCGGCGGCGGGGGAACGTAGTTTCAACTCCGCGATCAGGTCGAATTCGCCGAGTTGCAGCGCCGGTGGGGCTGCCGTCGCCAGCGCCCGGTCTCGCAGCGCGGCTTCAGACTCCTGCGCGCGCGCCAACCTGACGCGCTCGCGGCTGGCGTCAAGCATGCGAGCCAGGAACGAGCCATCGATCACGCGCGCAACTCCCCGCCGAACGTTTGCAGACGTTGCAGAAACTCGGCGGCGCTGCCGTCTTCGAGTGCCTGGCGAGCTCGCTCGACGGCTCGCTCGGCGTCGGGCTCCGTGCCGGTGACCTCGAGCGCCAACGCGGCACCCAGCGCCAGCGCGTCGCGGTGCGCCGGCGTATCCTCGCCGCGAAGCGCAGCCGCGAGCCTGTCGGCGTTCGCCAGCGCCTCGCCGCCAAGCAGGTCGGCGGCATCGCAACGTGTCAGCCCAACGTCGGCAGGATCGCGAACACTACGCTGGACCATGCCCGGCCGGACGTCGAAGCACAGGAACTCTCCGACCGGCGTCGCTTCGTCCCAGCCCGGTGCGCCGTGGACGACGAAGCTTCGCTCGGCATCCATGCCGGAGAGCGTCTGGGCCATGATTTCGGCCATCTCCTCGCTGAACGCCCCGATGACATGGAACGGCGGTGCGGCCGGGTTCGCGAGCGGGCCGAGGATGTTGAACACCGTGCGCACGCCCAGTGCGCCGCGCACCGGGCCGATGGACTTCATCGCCGGGTGGTAGTGGGGAGCGAACAGGAACGTAAAGCCTAGTGTCGCCAGGCTCCGGCCGGCTTCCTTCTCGTCAAGTGGTATAGGCAGACCGAGCGCTTCGAGCGCATCCGCGCTGCCGGAGCGGCTGGAGATCGACCGATTGCCGTGCTTGACGACCTTTAGGCCGCAGGCCGCGGCCAACAGAGCGCTGCCCGTGGACAGATTCAGACTACCCGAGTTGTCGCCTCCGGTGCCGACGATATCGACGTACGCGCCGCCGGGCGGGATATCCGGTCGTCGTGCGAGTTCGCGCATCGCCTGAGCGAAGCCGCGTATCTCGCTCGCGACCTCGCCCTTGCACCGGAGGGCGATCAGGAGCGCGCCGGACAGGGCCGGCGCGAGATCGTCTTCGGCCATCGATCTGAGAATCCAGGCAGCCTCGGCCTCGCTGAGATCCGAGCCGGCCAATACCCGCTCCAGCAATTCAACCGCGTCGGCACTCATCATTCAACTCCTTGGGACCAGTCGCCCGGCGGCCCGTTCGGGGTAGAGGAAGTTCTCCAACAACGTCGGGCCGTCCGGTGTCAGTACGCTTTCCGGGTGGAACTGGACGCCTTCTATCGGCAACTCCTGGTGGCGGACGCCCATGACTTCATCCACATCTGTCGTGGCAGTCACCTGCAGGGTAGAGGGGATCCTGCGTCGATCGGCGGCCAGCGAGTGATAACGCCCGGCCAGGAATGGGTTCGGCAAGCCGCGGTACAGCGTGTATGCATCGTGCTCGACCTGCGACGTCTTACCGTGCATCAGGACACCGGCGGCGACGATCTCGCCGCCGAAGTGCTGGACAATACATTGATGGCCGAGGCAGACGCCGAGCATCGGGATCGTCCCCGCGAAGGCCTCGATCATCTCCAGCGATCTCCCGGCGTCATCGGGGCGGCCCGGGCCCGGTGAGATGACCAGGTGAGTGGAGTCGAGCTCGGCCGCCGTGCCGACATCGATGGCGTCGTTGCGGTAGACCATGACCTCCGCTTCGAGTACGAGAAAGGCTTGCACCAGGTTGTAGGTGAAGGAGTCATAGTTGTCGATTAGCAGGACGCGGGCGCTCATAGTCCCTCCTCCGCTATCTCCAGCGCACGCCTCAAGATCGCACTCTTCGCCAGTACCTCCTCGTACTCTCGCTCGGGGTCGCTATCCGCCACGATGCCGGCGCCGGCCTGGAAACTATACTCGCGGCCGTTGAAGACCACGGTCCGAATGGTAATGGCCTGGTCCATGTTGCCGTTCTTGGCGAAGTACCCCACCGTGCCGCCGTAGAGGCCACGGCCCACCGGCTCCATTTCGGCGATCAACTCCATCGCACGCACCTTCGGTGCGCCGACGAGCGTACCCGCGGGAAAGGTCGCCGCGAACAGGTCCGCTGCGTCCTTGTCGGCGACGACCTCGCCGCGCACCCCGCTGACGATGTGCATCACGTGGCTGTAGCGCTCGATGATGCGGTACGGGCTCACGTGCACGGAGCCGGCCGACGCGACACGCCCGAGATCGTTGCGGGCGAGATCCACGAGCATGACGTGCTCCGCGTTCTCCTTCGGATCGTCGAGTAGCTCCTTCTCCAGCGCGAGGTCCTCTTCACTCGTCCGGCCGCGGGGCCGAGTGCCCGCGATCGGGCTCAGCGAGGCATTACGGCCATCCAGACGCACCAGGGCTTCGGGCGAAGAGCCGGCGACCATCAGGTCATCGAGCTTCAGGAAATACATATAGGGCGAGGGATTCAACAATCTCAAGGCCCGGTAACACTGAAATGGGTCGAGGTCGGCGGTGCCGCTGAAGCGAACCGAGAGTACGATCTGATAGATATCTCCGGCCGTAATATGAGCTTTACATTGCTCGACCGCGGCCGTGAATTCTGCCCGGCTGAGGCTGGCCTCGGCCTCGGAAAAGCTACGCTGAGCCGTGCGCTCGTCGATACCTTGGCGCAGGGCTTGGATCACTTCCCTTCTGAGCGCCTGACGTTCGGCCTCCGTGCCCGAATGGAGCAGCGCGACGCGGCGGGTCAGGTGGTCGAATATCAACAGGGATTCGGGCGCGACGTAAGCGGCCTGCGGGAGCCCGTCGAGCTCCGCTTGATTCTCAGGCAGCCGCTCGAAGTACCGGACGACGTCGTAGCCCGTAGCGCCGACCAGGCCGCCGGCGAACGGCATGCCGTCGATGCTTGGCTTGAGCTCGGGGCTAGCCGCCAGCGTCCCGCGCAGTGTGTCGAGCCAGGCTGAGCCGCTCTCCGGTCGTGGCGTCGCTTCGCCGTTGATTCGCAGCGTGTCCGGCCGTAGCTCCAGCGTCAGCGCGGCGCCGAGCCCGAGGAACGAATAACGCGCCAGGCGCTCGCCCCCCTCGACGCTCTCCAGTAGAAAACACGGCTTGAAAGCCTGGAGCTTCAGATAGGCCGAGACCGGGGTATCCAGGTCGGCTGCAATGTCGAACGGCGCTTCCATCGTCGGTTAAGTCTCACCAGCTATAGAAATAAAAAACCCATCTCCGCAACGGCGGAGATGGGTTTGCCTCGATCGGGATGGACTGGTCGGTCTAGGCGGGCACTACCCTCTCCGCAGGGGAGCGTCGCCACCAGCGGTCCGTACGGGAATGCCTGCGTGCAGATCGGTCCATGGGGCGAAAGTATGTCCTCGTGCGCGCTCGGCGGTCAAGTTCGTTCCGGCCGGAACTCAGCTCAGATCGTAGATCATCGGCAATACGATCGAAAATCCGAGCCACATCAGGGCCGCTAGAGGCACGCCGGCGCGCATGAAATCGGAGAATTTGTAGCCGCCGGCCGACAGCAGCAGCAGATTCGTCTGGTACCCATAGGGTGTGGCATAGCTCATGTTGGCGCCGAAGATCACGGCCACGACGAACGGCTCCGCGGGCACGCCCAGCTCCCGCGCCATCTGGATCGCGATCGGGGTGCCGATGATGCCCGCGGCGGCGTTGGAGACGACGTTCGTCAGGATCGCCATCACCAGAATCAGCGCGCTCAGTATGAACGGCGTGGGCAGCAGGCTGACGCCTTGCACGAACGCCTGGGCGAGAAACAGGGCGCCGCCGGTTTCAGTCATCGCGAGCCCGAGCGCCAGGCTCGCGACGATCATCATGACGATCTGCGCTGACAGCGAGCTGGCCGCGTCCTCCCAGGTCAGACAGCGCGTCGCGAGCATCGCGCCGACGCCCACGACAGCGCCAACGGAGATCGGCAACAGGCCTGTCGCGGCGGCCAGGACGACGAGACTCATAATCGCCAGCGCGCGGACTGACCGGTGCGTCCGCGGCAGGTTCGTCGTGCCATCCAGTACCAGCGCGCTGCCCGAGCGTTTGAGCTGCTCGAGTTCAGTATCGGTACCTTGAACGAGCACCACATCGCCGGCGCGCAGCCGTGTGGCGCCGATGTTGCCGCTGATCTCCTCGGTGTCGGGCTCGTGGGCGCGGTGCAGCGCGAGCGGCAACAGGCCCGTGCGCTGAGCGAATCGCGTGCCGGTCAGGCTCGCCCGGTGCAACAGGGAGCCGCGCGTCACGACGATCTCGGCGAGATGCTGCTGGTCCTTGACGATACGGGTCTCGTCGGTGATGTCGTCGCTGCCGAGGTCGCTGTGCAACGTGGCACCGAGTTGCTTCTCGAACTGCTTCAGGCGGTCCGGCGAATCTCTGACGGCCAGACGATCGCCGGCCAGGATCGTTACCGACGGCAGCTTCGTGACGAACAGGCCCTCGCCGCGCTCGATGCGATCCACACGCATCTCGTTGTTGGTCAGTGCGAGACCCTCGGCAAACGTCAGACCACAGGCCGCACTGGCATCGTTGATGTGAAACATCGCGTCGAAGACTCGCGGTGAGCGATCCGACAGGGGCTGCTTCCGCTCGGGGAGCAACTTCGGAGCGACGAGCCACAGGAACGCCACGCCGAAAACGCCGACTACCAATACCGGCAGCGTGAAATCGAACATCCCGAAAGGCGCGATCCCCTGGTCTGCCGCGATGCCGACGACGAGTAGATTGGTGGACGTGCCGATCGTCGTGGCCATGCCGCCGATCAGTGTCGCGAAGCCGACGGGCATCAGGATCGACGACGGCGCGAGCTTATTACGCAGCGCCACACCGATTAGCATCGGCAGAAGCATGACGACGATCGGGGTGTTGTTGAGGAAGGCGCTCAAGATCGCCGCGATCACCAACGTAGCCAGACTGGCGAGCTTGGGTCTGGCCATCCAGGCGTTCGCCAGAGACACGGCCACCGGTTGCAGTGCGCCGGTTGCCTCGAGCCCCTTGCCCAGGATCATCAGCGCGCAGATCGTGATCAGCGCCTCGTTACCGAAGCCGGCGAGGAAGGATGTCGGCGCGAGACGCTCGCCGTTCACCTCGTACGGGAATAGCTGAAAACTCAGGACGAGTATCACGATGATCGCGAGGCTGGACGCCTCCAGCGGCAGTTTATCTCGCGTGAACAGATACAGTGCCAGCGGCGTGAGCAGGAGAACAAAGACGCCGTGAGGGTCCGGTAGAATTGGCACAGATTACTTCTTGGATTATGGCCTAGCACCCTAATACCATGCCTGCGGAGCCATCGCCAACTTCTGACGCCCACCTTGACCACGAACCATTCATCGTCTCCCTCTAGCGCACTCGAGAACTATCTGGGTGTCTATCGGTACAGCCGCCGAGCGGTGGCTCTCGTCTGGAGCACTCATAAGGGCCTGACGATCGCACTCGCGGTATTCACGATCGTCGCGGGGGTACTGCCTGCGGGTGTCGCGTACGTCGGCAAACTGATCATCGATGCTGTCGTCGCCGCGATCGCGATTTCTCAAGCCGGGGGCGATCCGGCGTTTCGGCAGGTTCTTATCTTCGTGATCGTGGAAGGCCTGCTAGTCGCCGCTATCGCGGCGATTCAGCGCGGGATCGGCTTCTGTCAGACCCTGCTGCGGGTCCTCCTAAGCCAGCGCATCAACGGCCTGATTCTGGAGAAGGCGCTGACACTCGAGCTCGCGCAATTCGAGGACTCCGAGTTCTACGACAAGCTCAACCGGGCGCGGCAGGAGGCCTCGAGCCGGCCACTGAGCCTCGTCAACCGAACGTTCGGGCTCGCTCAGCACCGCATCTCCCTCGTGACCTACGCGGCCTTGTTGCTGCAGTTCTCACCATTGGCCGTGTGCATACCGATACTCGCGGGTATCCCGGCGTTCGTCGCGGAGACCCACTTTTCCGGCACGCGCTTCCGCATTTTCCGCCATCGATCCACGGAGCGGCGCAAGCTCATGTATTTGGAAATGGTCCTCGCGCGCGAGGACCACGCGAAGGAAG
>JAZFPW010000181.1:0-7582 GCA_036444815.1 Gammaproteobacteria bacterium | reverse complement strand
GCGCTCGGCCGCCGGCAGCATCGCCTCGGCGGCACTCTCCAGACTCTCGACGAAGGTCCGGATTTGTTCATCCGCACTCGTGAGCTGCCTGGCCCGGGTACGCGAAGCCAATGTCTGAGCCTGCGCGGCGAGCGTGCGCTGCAATTCTGCCAACAGCGCGCCGCTGTCCTCGATCTGCTGCTCGTCCTGGAAACCAGTCCGCTCGTCCTGTTCGCGAATCAGATTCCAAGTCGCGACCAGAATGTCCTTCTGCCGTTGTGAGATCTCACTCTGCTCACTGCCCATACCACCGCCGCCGCCACCGCCGGCCTGCGAGGACTGCGAGAAACTTCGTTCGAACGGTTGTACCTCGACGAAGTACAAGTCTGTCCGCGTCGAGACCTCGCGATCATGGGCCTCGGCGAAATACGAAATCAAATCGCCGGGCTCCAAGCCGGTGTCGGCCGCCTCCGGACTCTGCTCGCTCACTAGATCCAGCACGACGGAATCGACCGGCTTGTCGATATCCTCGAGATAGAGGATCTCTTCGCTGACGACATAGTCGCCTTCGGCGTCGAGTGGCGTGACCTGCCACTCCCCACCGTTGACGGCATAGTGCAGCTCCAGCCGGTCCAACCCGAAGTCATCGCTGGCCTGGATACGTATCGAAACTTCTTCGATATTGCTGGCGCGCCAATCGCGGCCGGGCTTGACGACGCTGACCACCGGCCGATTGTCCGCCACCACGTCGATGAAATAGGTATCGGAGAGTCGTACCGGTTCGCCGTTGAAGAGCGTGGTGACGAAGTACTCGCCTTCTTCGGCTACTTCTAACGTCGCCGTCGCGACCGTGCCTGCCGGGGTCATCGTCAGCGTGTCACCGTTGACGACCAGCTCCGCGTCGCCGAGCGGCTTGTCGGTGCGGATCTCGACTTCCACCGCGGTTCCGGCCACCGCGCGGATGTCGTAACCCGGATCGTCGGTTTTCGTTTCGAGCTGCGTCCACTGAGGATAGTGGTAGGTCAGCTTGATATTGTTGATGCGGGGGAGATCGACTATCTCGATCTCGAACTCCGCACTGCGGATTCCCGCCGACACCACGTAGTAACGCAGCGGCTCGCGCAGCGCATAGAACCTGAAGTCGAAGCCTGCTTCCTCCGCGACTTCCATCGGCGCACTCTCCCAGGTGTCGCCGCCTTCGAACAGGGCGAAGACCTCCGCCTCCAGCGGATCGAAGCCCGCGGCCTGTGCCGTGATCAGCAGGTCGCCGCCACGTCGGACCGCGCCGTCTCCGGGGCTCACGATGATACGTTGCGGCGGCAGCGTGTCGGAGATCGCCCACCCGGCCCACAGGTGGCGCACGCCGTAACGCCAGTTGTCGGGACCGTACGCCGCGAACCATAGCAACGCACCCAGCGCCAGTGCCGTCAGCGCCCCAGGCACGGAGAGCTCCCAGTTCGGCATGCGTAACGCGATCGGGATGCGCCGCGCGATCTTTAACGTGTCTTCGGCCAGCAAGCCCAGAAACGGCGAGCGACGTTCCGCGTCCTCGGACGCTTTCGCGAGCTCATGATAGGTTTCAACGCGGCCATCGAAATCCGGCACGCGCCGTTCGATGTCCTGAACGCCCTCGGTGCGGCGCAGCGCACGCAACGGAAAGGCCAACAGCCCAATGACGAGGCCGGCCAGCAGCAGTACGAGTACGAGGCGCGCGCTGACCATGAGTTCGTTGGGAAATGCCTGGCGCGTACCGATATACACGGCGCCCAGCGTGAGGAATAGCGCAGCAATCGACAGGGCCGCCGCACCGCGAGCGACGATCAAAGCCCGGAGCCGGCGACGGAACGCGTTTAAGTAGCTCTCCAGTTGTGCCTGTATGCTCATGTGGCGATACCCCTCCGGACCCTAAGATGCCAGTTTCCGACCCAGGATTCCACGACCGCGATCACGGCCAGTAGCCCAAGGAGCCACGGCCACAAAGGCGTCGGCGGTGTTTCCGCCACGCCGAGCGCGCCGCTCAGCACGCTCCGCGAGGCTCCGGGACTCAAGGCCAGCCAGCGCGAGACCGCATTGGGCTCCATCGGTGTCAGGTCTGATTCTCTTGGATCCACATTCACGGCGACGAGTTCCGTCTGTCCCGCGCCCACGATCTCGTAGAACCCCGTTTTGTCCAATAGCACTTCGTCTCCCGATCCCGCGCCGGCGAGGCCGAGCGCCTTGTTGCCGTCGGGGTCGAATATCTGCCCACCGACGAGGCCGGCCGAACGCGGCGACAGCGTACTGCCCAACCGGGCTTCACTACTCAACCCCAGACCGCCGGTCAGGTAAGCCGAAAGCTCGGCCAGTAACGGGACGAATACCGGCTTCACGGGCAGGTCATTCCACTCCCGGTCCAGGGAAGACGCGAATAACAATACCTGTCCGTCGCCAAGCGCATGCTCTATTAATAACGGCGTGCCATCGTCCAGCCGGATCATGACGCGATCGGTTTCGTCGGGCACGACCGCTAAATAACGAGAGAACCTAGCCGAGCGCAACGCGTCGACACTGCTCAGGGCCGGATGAGTCCGATCCAGGTTGCCGACGGTGGCATAGTCGTTACCGCGATCACCGAATCGCGAGACGGCGCGGAACTCGTGATCGGTGACCGGCACCTGGCCCAGCCCGGCCGCGCGTGGCCCGAGCGCCATCAACAGTGCGCCGCCCGCCGCGACATAGTCCCGTAGCTGCGCCGAGTCTTCTGCCGCGAGCGCCCCGCCATCCCCGACGATGGTCAACGCGTAGTCCGTCAGCGTCTTGTCGGGCAACGCCGCCGGGAGGATCTGTTCGATCTGCCACGCGAGCTCCGGCAACGCGTCCATCGCCGCCGTAATAAACAATGCGTCTCGGCCGCGCGGGTCGCCGGCGACGAGCAAGACAGGGCTCGGTAACGGGCGTCTCACGACCAACGCTCTTTGATCATCGACCGTCAACGCATCGCCGGGCGTGAGCAGTGCGCGGACACGGTTGGCGCCCGACTCGAGCTCCAGACCGTCGAAGCGGAGCTGGGCGCCTGCGCCGGCAGGCACCGTGACACGCTGTCTCGCCACCTCGTTCCCATTCAGTTCGAGTACGACCGTCGTCTCCGCGTCTTCGGTGTCATAGCCGCGAATGCCGACGGCCACCTCCGCCGAAGCGGCCGTCCAGCCCAGACCGTCTATACCCCAGTTCGCCTCTCCGGCGACTGAGACGTCGTGGACCCGAAGCTCCAGAGGCGCCTGAGGCGCCAGGTCCGCGAAACGCGTCGGCGATGATGCCTGTTGGAGATCCGTTACCAGGTGCAGCACGACGGGTATCTCGACGCCTCTCAAGATCCCATCCACGGCGCTGATGATCTGGCCGTAGTCGATGCGGAATAACCCGGGCTCCAAGACGTTGAGCCCCTGCCGCAAGCTCGCCCGGTCCAGAGACGGTTCCGCCAGGACGCGGGTCAATCTTCCTGCGGCAACGAGCTGACCCAAGTCCGTCGAGTCCATGTCGTCGATCAGATCCGCGGCGATGTCTCGTGCCCGTGCCCAGCGTTGTCCGTAACCCATCGACGCGGAGACATCCATGACGATGACCTGCAGGCGAGCGCTCTCGCCGAGGAGCGTCTGTACGGACCCCTGCAAGGCTGGTCGCGCGAACGCCAGCACCAGGAGAAGCAGGATGCCAATCCGTAACGCGAGCAGTAACAGATATTGCAGCTTCTTCGCCAGTACACGCCGCGGCTCCCCCGGCTCGAGAAACATGACCGAGCTGAACGGCTGGCGGTTGGGATTCTCCGACGAGAGGCGATGTAACCAGAGCGGTATTCCGATCGCGAGTAGACCGACGAGGAATGCGGGGGCGAGTAGCGTCATGGCCGCGGCGCCATTTTCAACCCCGCCGCTCGCGGAAGAGCAGGTAGTTACGCAGCGCGATATCCAGAGGCTCGACGATACTGACCATCCTATGGTCGGCGGCCGCCCCGGCGGCCGCATCGCTTAGTGCTGCGATGTGCCCCTCGATACGCTCGCGGTAACGCGAGTGCATGAATATCGGTGAGACCTCCATCGCCTCGCCGGTCTCCATGTCCTCCAGCAACACCGATTCCTTGAGCTTCGGTTCGAGTTCTTGCGGATCCAATAGCTGGAACAGGATCACATCCTGTCCCTGGTACGCCAGCGGCTGGACGCTCTTGATCATCGCTTCCGGGTCGCAATAGAAGTCCGAGATGACCGCAACCAGCCCACGCCCCGACCGGTACTGCCGAAAGCGCTCGAATGGCACGCCCAGGTCGGTGCCGGCACCGGGCGTCGCGCGGTCGATCGCATGCAGCACGCCGCTGAGTCTGCCTGGCTGCGACGAGGGCGGGCGTTGCTCTCGCACCTCGTCGTCGAAGACGACGAGGCCCACCGCATCGTGCTGGCGTGAAGCCAGGTACGCCAGCGTCGCGGCGAGGAACTTCGCATACTGGAGCTTGGTGATCTCGCCGGAGCCGTAACCCATCGAGGCGCTCGCATCCAGAAGAATCACCAGGTGCGTATTGGTCTCGCCGAGATAGCGCTTGACATAGGTGCGTTCGGTACGCGCGTAGACATTCCAATCGACGAAACGCGGATCATCGCCCTCCGCGTAGGCACGATACTCCGCGAATTCCTGGCTGAAACCGAAAAACGGGGAGCGATGCAGGCCGTTGAGAAAGCCGTGCACGGCCGCACGCGCGACGAGTTCGAGGTTCGACAGGCTCGCCAGCACCTTCGGGTCGAGGAGTTCTCGTGGCGTCCCAGAGGTCCTCGTGCTCATCGACTGGGTGGCGTGGTCTTAGCCGGCTTGGGCCTGGCGGCCGGGCACGTTCAGCGATTCTACGAGTTGCGTCAACACGTCGTCCGTGTCGACGTTATCGGACTCCGCATAATAGTTAGTGAGAATCCGATGCCTCAACACCGGCAGGACCAGCGACGTGATGTCGTCCTGGGTGACATGGTATCTGCCGGTCATCAGTGCGCGAGCCTTCGCGGCCAGCGTCAGATACATCGTGGCTCTGACACTCGCGCCGTATTGGACGTAGCGGCGAACGACTTCGGGTGCATGAGGATCTTCGGGTCGCGTCGCACGCACCAGGTTTACCGCGAACCGGGCGACGGTCTCCGAGACCGGGACCTGTCGCACGAGCCACTGGAATTTGAGTATCTGCTCAGGTGTTGAACACGAAGTGACCTCCGGTATGTCGATCCGCGTCGTATAGCGCTGTACGACTTCGATCTCTTCATCATCACTCAGATAATCCAACACGACGTTGAACAGAAACCGGTCCAGCTGCGCTTCCGGCAACGGGTACGTACCCTCGAGTTCGATCGGGTTCTGGGTCGCCAGGACGAAGAATGGTGGCGTGATGGCGTGGTGATTACCGCGTACCGTCACCGAGAGTTCCTGCATGGCTTCGAGCAGAGCGGACTGGGTCTTGGGCGGCGTCCGATTGATCTCGTCGGCGAGCATGATATTCGTGAACAACGGTCCGGGCACGAAGGTCCAGGTGCGGCGCCCGGTCGTAATGTCTTCCTCGATGATGTCCGTGCCGGTGACATCGGTCGGCATCAGATCCGGCGTGAACTGGATACGCTTGTACGTTAACCCCAACGCGGACGCCAGGGTCTGTACCAATAGAGTCTTCGCCGTTCCGGGCAGGCCCGTGATCAGGCAATGCCCACCGACCAGCAGCGTCATCAGCAGATGTTCCACAACCTCATCCTGCCCGACGATAACCTTCCGGATCTCCTCACGAATGCGGTCTAGGGATCCCCGGAAAGTCTCGATCAGAGCACGGGCTTCTTCGGTCTCGAGTTGGCTAGGCGATTCAGAACTCAACGTACGATCTCCAGTAACAGTCGCTGTGCTTCCCGATAGTGCGGGGCGATTTCCAACGCATACAATACATGTTCCCGGGTCTTGGCGCCGTCATCCAGCTGTCTGTAGGCCGTCGCCAATCGATAGTGTGCCGCTGCCTGGTCGTGGGGATTCATCGCTAGCGATGCCTTGTATTCGCGTAATGCCTCGGACGGCATCTGCTCTTCCAGCAGCCACTCGCCGAGCTGAATATGCAGACCATCGTCCAGCGGCGCGACATAGAGCGCATCACGCAGTACGTCCACGGCGTCTCCGGTCCGCTGTGCCTCGGCGAACCACAGCGCGAGTTCCTTCAGGGCTGCCGGCTGATGTCCGCCGCGCCGCCAATATTGCTCCAGGGCTTCGATCGCCAGCGCATTTTGGCCGAGCGCATCGTGGGCGTGGGCTTTGAGCAGGTAAGCTGAGCTGTCGCCGACGTGCTCCGGGTAGCTCGCTATCGCAGCGGTAGCGGCCGCGATGACGTCCTCCCAATCGCCACTGCTCAGCGCCTCCGCGGCCTCCCGGCGTTGCTCGCGCCAGGCCTCGAGCCCGTCGAGCGTCGCCGTGAATTCCTGTTCGATGAACTCCTCGAAACCCCGGTCCAGCGTGGCCGGGGAGACGCCGAGAGCCTGCTGAATCGCCTCGCCGGTGTCCGAACCCTGGCGATAGAATTCCAACATGGCCACGAGCCCTCGCTGCCCCCAGCGTCGCTCGATGTACTGACAGACCAGTCCCGCCTGCATATAGGAGACCATGATCTGGCCTTCGTAGGTCGGGCGTATGAAGCCGCTATCCAGATCCGCGACCGGGAGAAACTTCTCTTCCTCCATCGCCTCGAGCACATTCAGCGGAATGTGTCGCCCGGGGAGCGGCCCCGTGCTCCACTCTTCGAATACGGACACGCCCTCGCTGAACCAGCGCGGCACGAGGTGTTCCGTCGCCTCTAACGTGAAGACGTGAGCCATCTCGTGCCAGAGCGTCGTGCCCCAATGGAACTCACCGTCGGCGCGGCCCGAAGGGCTGTCCATCGCCACGAGATAGCCGAAGGTGACTCCCAGGAGCCCGATTCCAGGCAGGCCCGAGATTCGTACCGCGAAGTCAGCGTGCTCCGGGTAGAGTTCCACTACGACGGGTTCCTCGAGCTCGAACTGGTAGCGTTCCGCAAACGTCGAAACACTCCGAGAGACGAGCTCGACGACGTAAGGCTCGAGCACGTCGGCCTCATCGTTGTGGAGTCGCAGGATCATGCCCGGGCCGCCCGACGAGTCGTCCTCGCCGGGCACCCGGGTGATGACGCGAAAATTGTCGAAACTGTCGATCAACCGCAGCGTATTGACGATCTTGGCGCTGAACGGATCGCCTCGGTACGCGATCGTCAGGTGTCGCTGCGCCTCCTCGAGACGATTCACGCGCAGCAGGTTGACACCGAGCTCGGCGTGCGCCGCCCACAGATCCGGCTGCACGTTAACGGCTTGCTGCAACAACACGATGGCCTGCCGATAACGCCGCGTGATCACGTAGAAATGCGCCGGCGTCGAATAGATCCCGCCAAAGTTCGCGTTGTAGGCCAAGGCGCGCGACGTCCAGGGGCTATCGGTGACGCCGTGTAGTAGATCGCTCGCGGCGTTCAGCGCGTAGACCTCCAGCGGCGGTAACCCTTCCGCTTCCGCGATCTCCAGCGCCGTCGCGAGCGCGCGGTCGGCGACTTCCAGCGACC
>JAZFPW010000180.1:0-5672 GCA_036444815.1 Gammaproteobacteria bacterium | reverse complement strand
TCCGCCGGACTGCCGTAGGTCAGGAGTGCGTCGAGTAACGCGCTCTCGGCGTTGCTGAGATCGCGCTCGGTATGTGCGAAATGCACGTAGCGGACCACGACGCCACGCACGGCAGGGCAATGCGCCGCAAGCTGCCCGCTTAGCCGCCGCAGCCGGAAGGCGGTCTCAGCCATGGGCCCAGGCAGCTGTAGCATGGTCATCTGTCAGGTTATCTCAAGCCACTCACTGGGGGTATTCTGCGCAGCTAGATATAACGTCTGCCCGTCCCGGGTCAACACGCCCGCAAGAGAATCACGCACATCGCCAGGCGAGTTGTTCTGCTCGCTGATGTGCAGCGCGACGACCCATTGCAAGTCCGGATGCCCCACCCTCTCGAGCAGTTGGGCCGCCTGCTCGTTGTTCAGGTGCCCGACGGAAGACGCGACGCGGTGCTTGACGGACGCCGGATACGGCCCACGGCGGAGCGACTCCAGATCATGATTGGCCTCCAGCGCCAACGCGTCGCAGCCAGCCAAGCGTTCCGCGATGTGGGAGGTGATATGCCCGGTATCGCTCAGCACGCCTAGCCTGCGATCAGCTCCGGTAAAAACGAACTGGCAGGGCTCGCGGGCGTCGTGGGGCACGGGGAAAGGTTGCACGCTTATCTCCCCCAACTCGAACTCGCGGTGGCAGTTCAACGTATTAATTCGAGTGAGACTACGCGCGGCTGCCGCGGACGCTGTCCCCGACGTCATCCACACTGGCGTGTTATAGCGACGCGCGAATCGAGCCACGCCTTGAATATGGTCGGCGTGTTCGTGCGTAACCAATAGCGCCGTGACGTCGAGCGGCGTACGGCCCAAGATTCCGAGCCGCTCCTCGGTGGCTTTAAGGCTCAAGCCGCAATCCACCATCAGTAACGTCTCGTTGACTTCTACGAGCAGCGCGTTACCGCGGCTGCCGCTCCCCAAAGACGCGAACCGAAGCGTCACGAACTCACTGATCCCCTGACCCGCCTTTACCACCTTCACCGCGTGGCGCGTATATCGGCATCGGGAACTGCGCGACGTTACTGCCCTCTGCGGTTGTGATCTTACTCGTGCCTTGCTTCTCGACTTCGTCGATGCGCACGATCGAGTGCATAGGCAGGAAGGTTCTCGTCACCCCCGCGAACTCGCTCTGGATACGCTCCTCGGACGGATCTACGACCACCGTCGAGCGGGAACCGAACACCAGCTTCTCGACTTCTACGAACCCGAACAGCGTTCCGTGACTCACGCTCCGAGCGTAAATTTCAAAGACCTTCCCCTGGTTCATGAAAATTACCTTGTATATCGGCTGCGTGCTCATCGAGGATCTCGGGTGATGAACGAAGACAAGAAAGCTTAGCATAGGACGAACTCGCATGGCTGCGCTTACGATTGCGGCTGTTTAACCATAACGAGAAAAAGTTCTGTGACTTGCGTCACATCCGCCACAGCCAGGGGGCTCGGGGCTCTACACGCTAGCTATACTGAACGACCCGAGTACAGGATCGGCCTGCGCGTCGCCTTCGACAAGTCAGACGCCAGCAGTAGGAAATGAACTAAATGCCACTTCGCCTCGCGATCACCAGTTACCAGCGGCAGCGCCTGAAGCAAGCGGGCGTGAAAGAATTCGGTACACAAGGCGGCAGCATCGGCCGCTCGCTCGAAAGCGACTGGGTACTTCAAGACGGCGCGCGCTACGTTTCCAGTCGTCACGCCGCCATCGACTTTCGCTCCGGCAGTTACTACATCGTCGACACCTCGAGCAACGGCGTCTACGTCAACGATGAGGCCAAGCCTGTCGGCACAGAAACGCCGCAAAGACTATTCGACGGGGACCGCCTACGCATCGGTGAATACGAGATGCTCGCGAGTATCACCGAGGCCGAGGACGAGTTCGAGGAACTCTCGGATGATCACCATATCGATCCGGTTGACAGGGCACAGTTCGTCAGCCAACCGGAGGAACTCCATTACGACCTGGTCAGCGAGCAAGAGCTAGACCCAAAAGGCGTCGATAAGTTACTTCGGGAAGGCGCCGAGGCCAGCGCACTGAAGGAAGCCGCTCTCAAGGCGGCCGCGCGCATTAGACGCCAGACCGAGGCAGCAGAGCAGCGGAGGACGGAGAAGACTAAGCCCAGCGACGTCGCCGGCGGGGACCACGTCCCGAACGTGCCCGATGGCGACCAGCCCGGCACCTCGCCGTCGGTCGCGCTGTACGCGTTCTTCAGGGGCGCCTGCCTGCCGCCAAGAGACATCGACGAGCAGCAAGCGACTTTCATGCTCCACCGGCTCGGGCGGTTTATGCGCGAACTACTCGTCGGGCTCACCGATGCGCTTCAGATTCGAGCGGAACAGCAGAGCGAACTCCACGTTCCGGCCACGAACCTTCAGGCAAAGAACAGCAACGTGCGAATGTTCTCGGCCGGTGTTGGGGGAGCGCTAAACACGCTGATTTCAGAGTCGGCCGTTGAATTCGAGAGCACCATCGCGGCGACACGAGGGGCATTTCAGGATGTGAACATCCATCAAGAAGTGATGCTCGGGGCCGTGCGCGCCGCCGTGTCCGAATTTATCGACCGGCTGGACCCGGACGAGCTGGAGCAGAGCTTCGATCACGGAACGATACGCAACAAGCTACTCGGCGCCTCCAATAAGAAACAATACTGGAATCGATACCAGGAGGTCTTCGAAGCCATGTCGGAGCACTCGCCCGGTCATTTCCCACAGCCATTCGCTGAAGAGCTCTCCCGCGCCTACGCAGAGGAAGCGGCGCGCCTCAAGGCTAAGCGGCAAACGGAGGACGCAGTGAAGACTGCCGTCACCAAGCTTCCGCAAGCTGAGGCCGGCTAGCAGACTGCTAAGTCTTTGCGGGACGTCTTTTACGGAAGAGCATTACAGTCAGATCGTCGGGCTTTGAGGGCTCGTCGCCGCTAGTCTGCGTCATCCGCTCCACCGCGCGTCGAACGAGCTCGTCCGCCGCATCGGGTAGCGGACCTTTGCGAACAATCTCCACGATCTCATCGACGTAGAGGTTATCCATCAAACCGTCGCTTGCCAGCAGGACCGTATCACGCGCGTCGAGTTTCACCGGAGAGCCTATCTCGATACTCATATCGGCCGAGCCGATGGCATTGAACAACAGGTGTCGCTCGTCGTGCCGGACAGCCTCGTCCTCATCAAGTAACCCCGCTTCCACCGCGAAACCGGTCGGGGAGTGCGGCGTGGGCCTGAGCTTTAGCCGGCCCCGTTGCCCCACGCTAATGATCTCTGAATCGCCGACGTGGTAGCTGCGTACCCGGCCCCTGGCAATCTCACCGACCACCAGCGTTGTCCCAGCACCACGGCCGCTGTCAATGATGCCGCGATTTGCCTCCTCGATCGCGTCGAGAATCGCCGGCCGCAGATTCTCGATACGCGGCTCGGCACGAGTCAGCGCATTACGCAAAGTCCGTACGGCGCGATTCGACGCCTCGCGGCCCGCCGGCATTCCACCAACGCCGTCGGCGACAGCCAGAATCAACGCATCACGACCGAACGAGATGATCGCGGCCGCGTCTTCGTTGCTCGTCTCTTTGTCCGGTGCCCGGTAGCTACGAAGACTGACCGAGCCGTGCGGCAAAACGTGGTCGGCACGCTCGACGTCTTTCTGGCCAACGTACAGCCAGACGTTGTCCGTCTGGGCACTCATTGAGGCAACTCTTTAGTGCACCACGGACAGTACGGCCAGAAGTCGAGGTCCACGCCCCATCGACAAGACGGACAACGATGACGGCTCGGTGGCAGGCTCCAGGACCGCTTCACCTTCGTGCGACACCAAGGGCAATAACGCATGAACGACATCAGCGGCCCGCGGCATTTGCCGTTAGCGCATTGCGCCTGGTAACGCCTATCCGAATAACGACGCGTCGTGTCGATCTCGAACCCGAAGCCGTAGCACCAGGCGCAATACCGCCAATCGAGCTTGGCACCGCGACGGCAGCGCGGGCAGCTTGACGGATACGTCGTGGCGAATCGTTGCAGCGGCGGTTCGGCGCCGCACCAGGGGCAGGCCCGCATCGCTTCTGACACTGGGCCGGCGCAACTCGAGCATTCGAGCCGTGTGTCGAGCGACTTGCGATATTTGCGCTGGAACTGCCTGAAACGCACTGTCTCCCAAAGCGCCGGATCCACCGACGTCTGCCGTTGCTTCCGCCGTTTCTTGCCGTTGCCCTGACGAAGACGCTTGAACTCTCGGTACATCACCACCGCATCCGGATAGCGTTTCTTGGGGCGGACCTGTACGGCCCTGGACATCCAGTTCAACAGTCCCGGCTTGAGGCGCTTGCGCACCCGTTGAATTTGCGCAGGTGGCCAGTCATAGGGCCAGTCGTGCAGATGTCCGGAGAACAGCTCGTACGCCAGAAGCCCGAGCGAGAAGACGTCAGACTGAAACATCGGCCGCCCGACGGCCTGCTCCGGCGCCATGTAGCCAACGGTTCCCGAACCGGAGGCACGCTTCAATGTCCGCTGAGCTATCTTGGAAAACGCGAAATCACCGAGCTTGAGCTGATTATCAGGAAAGATAATGAAGTTATCGGGCTTGATGTCGCAATGGATTATCTTGCGGTGATGGGCGTGAGCAACCGCCGCGAGCGCTTGATCGAGATAGTCCAATGCAGTCGCCGTTGCCAGACGCTTACGCATTCTCTCAGCGAGGGAACGCTCACCTAACGGCATGGAGATCACGAAATGGCCATCGATAAAAGATGCATCGCGAATCGGCAGGATGTTGGCATGATCCAGTTTTGGCGCCAGCCTCGCCTCGCGCCTGAAGTCGGCGAGGAAATACTCATCCATCGCGCCCGTATGGGGCACCTTCAACGCGACTCTTGTGCCGTGAATGGTATCGAACGCCTGGTAGACAGCGGCCACCGGACCGTTCGCAATGCGTCGCTCGATTCGATACTTACCGAGTCTTTGTCTTACTCTTAGCAACGACTAATCATCCAGTGCGCCCAGCCTAACTCAGAACTTTGCCGGGATTCATGATGCCCTTGGGGTCCATGGCCTTCTTCAAGGTCCGCATCAAGTCGAGCGCTACCGGCGCCGTGAACTGCTCGAGCTCGTCCCGCTTTTCAATCCCGACACCGTGCTCGGCACTGAAACTTCCGCCCAGGCGGTTCACCAGTTCGTAGACCGCAGCCGACAGACTCGCTGCGGCATCATCCTTAAACGCCTGCAGACTAGATCCCGTTGGCGGCAGCACATTGTAGTGTAGATTGCCGTCGCCAATATGACCGAATACGGAGAGCCGGTGCGGCGCGAGCGCACTCAACGCCGCTGCAGCCTCACGCATAAACGTCGAGATCTGAGATACGCGCACGGAGATGTCGTGTTTCACCGAGCCACCGTCATGCTGCTCCGCTTCGGGGATATTTTCCCTAAGACCCCAGAGCGCGTCCCGCTGTTGGCCGGACTCTGCGATCACGCCATCCTGTATCTCATCCGTCTCGAGCGCGGTCTCGAGGATTCGCTCCAGTATCGCCCGCAGATCCGTATCGGCCTCGGCTGAGGCAAGCTCGAGCAAGACGTAGTGCCCGTAGCGTGTATCCAGCGGGTCTCTCGCCCCTGACACCTGCTCGAGCACCAGCTCCAACGACGCGCGGGAAATGTACTCAGCCGAGA